>JALNZH010000351.1 GCA_023229405.1 Bacteroidota bacterium | reverse complement strand
CCTTCATACAATTTCTGCGCAAGCATCATTGTCCGCTTTGCCGATAAACGCAAACGGCTGGCTGCTTCTTGCTGCAGCGTACTGGTGATAAACGGCGGATTTGGATTCCGTTTTACTTCCTTCTTCTGTACATCGGTAATCTGATATTGTTGTTTCTGAATCGCCTGTACATGTTCCGCTGAGATCAGCTCATTGCCGATCACCGGATCTTTACCGGAAATTTTCGCCAGACGAGCAAAGAACGGTTCCGAAATGTCGGTCTTAAATTCAGCGGTAATCGACCAATATTCTTCAGGAACGAATTTTTTAATTTCATCTTCCCGCTCACAGATAATCCGTAACGCAACGGATTGAACGCGTCCCGCAGAAAGACCGTAATACACTGTCTTCCACAAAAACGGACTTACTTTATAACCGACCAGACGATCCATCGCACGTCGTGCACGCTGCGATTCGACCAAGTTCGTATCCACTTTCCGGGGATTCGCCATTCCTTCGGTGATACCTGTGGGAGTAATTTCATGAAATAATACGCGGTAAATATTTTTGTGCTTATCTTCCAATTCTTCCGCGATATCCGATGCGATCGCCTCTCCTTCACGATCCGGGTCAGTTGCGATGTAGATATTTTTTGCATCGGCAGCATGTTGTTTCAATTTACTGACTACTTCCTCCTTCCCAGCAATTACTTCATACACCGAGGCATATTGATTTTCGACGTCGACGCCTAACTTGCTTTTCGGAAGATTTTTAATATGACCGACCGATGCCTCAACGATATAATCCTTACCTAGGTATTTATTGATTGTTTTCGCTTTGGAAGGAGACTCTACTATTATTAACGATTTTCCCATGATCTCGATTGCTTATCCTTTACTAATTAATTGCATCCTTGCCGCCAAGCATCGTTCGACTTCCCGTATTGAATGAATCATCGCTCTCAGCCATTAATTGTGCCACCATTGTTTTAATTTCATTGATGTCGATTGTTGTGTATCCGCTCATCATTATCCGGTCGATAAGCACTTCAATATCCATATCGCTGATTAATCCCAGTTCACGCAATTGGATGACATATCCGTAGGCATCAGCATTAATCACTGCCCGCTCCACATCGTGTAATACGCGGTGCGAATGTGGCGACGTGGGTGCCGTGTCCGTAATAATATTCTCTCCATCCGAGATCTTTTCATACAACCAGTTGAATGCCGTACTGATCTCTGTGGTGGAATACCCTTTCTTGGAAAGTACGGTCAGATCAATATCGGTAATCGGAATGTTGTTTCGCAATTCACCGATCAGATAGACCAATATTTCCACTATCTTTTCCTGCATGTGTTTCCCCTCTTTCACTTTTTCAAACTCAATTCTGTTACATAGCGTTCCTGCACAGCATCCATCTCCTTTTTCGTTGCTACAGTCCGATCGTCGTATCCCAGCGTATGAAGAATCCCATGCACTATAAGCCGGATCATTTCATTCTTCATTGTCACTCTGTTTTCGATCGCTTGGCGCTTCAACTGCTGCGTGTTGATGTATATCTCTGCAACAAATGCTTCTTTCTCCAGCGGAAAGGTAATAACATCCGTAACATAGTCGTGTTTTAAAAACTTTTTGTTGATCGAACGGATCATTACATCATTCACAGTCACAAAAGAAAACTCCGCTTTCTTCACTTTTTCTTTTCCGCAGACAAATCCGACAATCTTTCGGATTGAAGCTTTTGGCATGCTCAGGTGTCCTGCCGCGGAAGTCACATCGACGACAATCATCGTTTCACCTTTTTTTTCATATCACCGGTCAGCGATAATGCAATACCCGCCAGCATCACGTCAATACTCAACACACGGTAATCACCGGAGAGGATCTTGCGGTCGACATTCGAATAGAATGTACACCCTCCTTCTTTTTCAATAACAATAGCTGATAACTTGTCTTTTGTTTCGCCGAAAAATGTCACTTCGCCGACATCCTTGCTGACGACATACCCATTGCAAAAATGCAGTTGAAAATGTGTGTTGTGCGTATACGCGGAGACCAGATTTCCCTTCTTCTTGCCAATGATAATATCCGGATAGATCTCCAACGCCATCTGACGGTTCTCTTTGCTGTTTGAAAGTTCAAAACGGAAATTATTTCCTTTCAGCGCACCCTTTACTCCGAGCACTGCGCCGATCTTGGTAATATCAGATTTCGTGAATGTAAATTTCATACGCTATATCCTTCAAACAGAAAAACCCCGTACTCGTTAACCGGGGTTCGATGTCTCACGATAATATGGAGGTTGAAAACGTTCAAATGAGCATCAGGTCTGTACAAATATAGAGAGAGGTTGCTATGCAAGTCAAGTTTTTCGTTACTACCACGAAATTTCGAGACCCTCATGTGCTGCGGTACAGTCAAAAGTGAACTTCTTTTGCTTGATTTCGTTGCGGCATTTTTCAAGAATTCTGTCGATTTGATGGTCCGTTCGGTTGGGCTCATGATGGAATAGTATACAATGTTTCACGCCGGCATCATTTGCCAGTTTCAAGGTAAACAGATAATGCGAATGGCCCCATCCAACCTTGTCGACGTACTCTTCCGGCGTGTACGTTGCATCATGTATAAAAATATCCGCCCCTTTGGCGAAATCAACGATTCGTTGATTCGGATCACCTTTTTGATCCAAGAATTTTTTAAGCACGATCGGCTCGAAATTTGTCATTCCAGTTGCCGATTCTTTATCGAACGGTTCATTATCACTGATGTAGACGATTGATTTTCCCTTATAATCGATCCTGTAGGCAACGGTAAATCCCGGATGATTGACATAAATCGTACGAACACGTGCATCAAAGATGGAGAATTCTTCCTCACCGATGCTTCTGAAATGTATCTTAGCTTTTAGTTCGTTCAACTGAATGGGGAAATAAATTTTCTTCATCTGATCTGCGATAATGTGCTGCAGATCGATCTCTTCGCGGTCCGTACCGATCACCGTAATTTCATTACCGGAGACAAACGCCGGTTTGAAAAACGGAAAGCCCTGAATGTGATCCCAATGCGGATGAGTAATAAGGATAAATGTATTGATCGACTCGCCGTTTGCAATGAGATGATCTCCCAAATTGCGGATACCGGTGCCGGCGTCGAAAATGATCAGTTCATCGTTATCGAGCCGAAGTTCAAGTGATGGTGTGTTACCACCATATCGGACAGTATTTTTTCCCGGTGTGGGAATCGATCCACGCACTCCCCAAAACTTCAATTTCATCTGCGTGTTCCTTCGTTCAAACAATTAACGGTATGCGGCAACATAATCAATGTAGTTTTGAGCAGATTGCTCTAGGAATTTTTTTTCCTCGTTCGATAAAGGGCGAACTACCTTGGCAGGAACTCCGGCAACAAGCACTCCTTCCGGAACCTTCATTCCCATGGTCACAACAGCACCTGCAGCAACCAACGAATATTTCCCGATATTGGCATCATCTAAAATCACTGCCCCCATACCAATTAACGAATAATCATTAATTGTGCAAGCGTGAATTACCGCACTGTGACCGATGGTAACATTTGAACCAATATGTGTGGGAAATCTC
>JALNZH010000350.1 GCA_023229405.1 Bacteroidota bacterium | reverse complement strand
AATTTTGGTGACATGAACTTGCTGTCGAAACATGTTGCACACATTAACGAAAGTAAATGTATTCAATGCAATCTATGCTACATCGCATGTGAAGATACTGCCCACCAATGTATCAATCTGTTGACGAAGAAGGGAAAACAACAGCCGACCGTGCGAGAATCCGATTGCGTTGGGTGCCGATTGTGTTACATTGTTTGCCCTGTTGAGAATTGCATTACCATGGAACAAAAGGATGACGGGAAGGATTCAAAAACATGGAATGAGCTCGTTCAGGAGTTGCCACAGCCGATGTCCATGGAAGATCTCAGAAAATTCCAGCACAAACACGGAATTGAAGTGCATTGAATATTTTGGTAAATGAAAAATTCTTCTTTAATTCCTGCAGAAATTATAGAACAACACATTTTGTTGGTCCGAGAACAAAAAGTGATTCTCGACCGCGATTTAGCGGAATTATATGGTGTTTCAACAAAAATTCTTAACCAGGCTGTCAAGCGGAACAAAGATCGGTTTCCAGTTGATTTCATGTTTCAGTTAACTGAGAATGAATCACGAATTTGGATAGAATTTAAGAATTCAAGGTCACAATTTGTGACCTTGAAACGCGGAAAAAATATGAAATACAGGCCGCACGCATTCACCGAACATGGAATACTTATGACTTCCAGTGTTCTTAAAAGTAAACGGGCTGTAGCGGTCAATATTGCGATTATGAGAACTTTTGTCCGATTACGTCAAATGCTTTCATCAAACAAAGATTTGGATCGCAAACTCCAAGAGTTAGAAAAAAATATGATGAGCAATTCAACGTTGTTTTTGAGGCGATCAGTCAAATTTTAACTCCGCCGGAAAAACCGAAACGTCCTTTTGGTTTTCCGATTGAAGAACCAAAAATACTTTATACTATTCGCAAATCAAAAAATAGTCATTGAACTTTATGAGGTTTATATGTCAGTATTAATTAAAAACGGAAGAATTGTCACCGCAGACGAAGATTTCGTCGCCGATGTTTTCGTTGAGGGTGAAATAGTTTCTCTGATCGGAAAAAATCTTCAGGTAAAGGCGGACAAGACAATTGATGCAACAGGAAAACTTGTCATGCCCGGCGGTATCGATCCACACGTTCATCTCGATATGCCGTTTATGGGAACCTTCTCAAGTGACAATTATGCTACAGGAACAAGTGCAGCACTTTTTGGCGGGACTACCATGGTGATCGATTTTGTTCTGCAGAAACAGGGGAAATCTCTGTATCACGCTCTTGAAGAGTGGCAGGGACGGTCTAATGGAAAAGCTGCATGCGATTATTCCTTTCACATGGCGGTGACAGATTTTAATGAAAGCACAAAAGCAGAAATTACAAAGATGGTGAATGACGAAGGGATCACATCCTTCAAAACTTTCATGGCATACAAAGGTGCGCTAATGATAGACGATCGTCAAATGGTTGGATTGATGCAGGAAGTGAAGAAACAGGGTGGCATGGTGACAGTGCATGCAACGAATGGCGACATGATCGATTTTCTTGTGGCAAAACATCGGGCTGAAGGAAAATTAGCGCCACTGTATCATTATTTGTCGCAGCCGGAGATTACCGAAGCAGAAGCCTCTGGACGATTTTCTGATATGGCATATTACACCGGTGTTCCAGCATACATCGTCCACATGACTTGTGAAGGGGCACTCAATCAAGTTCGTCGTGTTGCAGCGAGAAACCAGAAAATGTATGGTGAGACATGCATTCAATATCTTATTCTTGATGCTTCTCTGTATGAGCAAAATTTTGAAGGAGCAAAGTGGGTCATGTCTCCGCCGCTTCGACAAAAGAAAGATCAAGAAGCATTGTGGGGAGGAATCAATCAGGGATCGGTGCAAGTGGTTGCAACCGATCATTGTCCATTCAAGTGGGAACAAAAATTGATGGGGAAGGATGATTTCTCAAAAATCCCAAATGGAGCGCCCGGGATAGAACATAGAATGGAATTACTTTTTTCGGAAGGAGTAAACAAAGGGCGAATCTCTCTGAATAAATTTGTTGAAATCACTTCCACGAATGCCGCAAAGATCTTCGGTATGTTCCCGAAAAAAGGATGTGTGGCTGTTGGTTCAGATGCAGACATTATGATTTTTGATCCGAATGAAGAACACACACTTTCTGCCAAAACTCATCATATGAATGTCGATTATTCCGGTTATGAAGGATGGAAACTGAAAGGGAAAGTGAAGAGCGTTCTGATGCGGGGCCAGGTGGCGATCGAGAATAATCAAATCAATGTGAAACCGGGATACGGGAAATTTGTCAAGCGAAATAAAATAAATGGAATAATTTAAGTTCTCAAAAAATGTAGGAGACCTTTAAGGTGTCCTGCATCTAATTATTAATCCCATTCTCAACCTCTATGTCACCATTCCTTTCCTCAGAGATTATTGAAACAGATACTTCATTGTTAAATGAAAGTACGCTTATTAATCATGATCTTTCTCCGACAACAGTCCGTGAACGTAAATGGGGAACATATAATATCGCTGCACTGTGGATATCAATGTCTGCTTGTATTCCCACCTACATGTTAGCATCCGGATTAATTGCGGAAGGGATGAATTGGTATCAGGCAGTAATCACGGTATTTTTAGGAAATGTGATTGTGTTGATTCCGATGATTCTGAATGCGCATGCAGGGACGAAATATGGAATTCCTTTTCCTGTCTATTGTCGTGCATCCTTTGGTGTGTTAGGTGCAAATATTCCGGCACTGCTTCGCGCGTTTGTTGCATGCGGTTGGTTTGGAATTCAAACGTGGATAGGCGGCTGGGCGATCTACAAAATATTCACCATTTACATTCCCGCTTGGGATGCGCTACCGGTTTGGTTTGCAGGCATTAACATTGCTCAGTTCGGTTGTTTCATGTTCTTTTGGGGGATTAATATGTTGGTGATCTACAAAGGGATTGATTCGATACGATTCTTGCTCGACATCAAAGCGCCGCTCTTAATCATTTTAGGATTGGCACTTCTTGCATGGGCGTATCAGCAAGCAGGCGGATTTGGTCCGATGCTTTCGCAACCATCGCAATTTGTTCCGGGAGGAGTGAAAGAGGGACAATTTTGGATGGTCTTCTTTCCATCGCTGACTGGGATGATTGGCTTTTGGGCAACACTATCGTTGAACATTCCGGATTTCACTCGATATTCTAAAACGCAACGAAGTCAAATGCTCGGACAAATGATTGGGCTCCCGCTGACGATGGGATTGTATGCGTTTATTGGAGTAGCAGTAACCTCAGCAACGATTGTGATCTTTGGCGGATTCCCAATCTGGGATCCGATCATACTCATAACTAAATTCACAAATCCGGTGGTACTTGCAATATCGTTGTTCGCACTTTGTCTTGCAACTCTTGCAACAAATCTTGCCGCAAATGTCGTCAGTCCTGCAAACGATTTTGCAAACCTTTGGCCGTCAAAAATCACGTTCCGCATCGGCGGATTGATTACGGGAATCATCGGCATATTGATCCAACCATGGAAGCTGGTTGCTGATCCGAGCGGATATATTTTCACTTGGCTTGTGGGATATTCTGCGTTG
>JALNZH010000349.1 GCA_023229405.1 Bacteroidota bacterium | reverse complement strand
AGATCTATTATCCCTCACCGGAGATCATCGCTCAAGCCAATGTCAAAGACCCGGAAGCAGTACGGATTGAAGCGGCAAAAGACTTCCGTGCATATTGGGCGAAACGGGCGGAAGAATTGGAGTGGTATCAAAAATGGGATACCGTCTTGGACGATTCAAATAAACCGTTTTATAAGTGGTTCACCGGCGGAAAAACCAACATTGTACTGAATGCATTGGACAGGCATGTGAGAACGTGGAGACGAAATAAACTTGCATTGATCTGGGAAGGAGAAAAAGGAGATCTCAGAACATTATCCTATCATGCGTTGAACCGTGAAGTGTGCAAATTTGCCAACGTGTTGAAAAGTATGGGCGTTGTGAAAGGGGACCGGGTAACGATCTATATGCCCCGAATTCCGGAAACCGTTATTGCTATGCTTGCCACAGCAAAGATCGGCGCCATCCATTCCGTTGTGTACGGCGGATTTTCGGTTGAAGCGCTGCACGGACGAATAGAGGATAGCGAATCCAAAGTGGTTGTTACTGCGGACGGCGGCAACATGAATGGGAAAAAAGTTGAGTTGAAGAAAATTGTTGACGAAGCTTTACAGCGCAGTGGCAATCCTGAACATGTGGTTGTCGTGAAACATCTCGGCATCGATGTGATGATGGAACAGGGGCGCGATTATTGGTATCATGAATTGATGTCGCTACCGATCACACGTAATCCCATGAAATGCGAAACGGAAGTGATGGACGCGGAAGATCCCCTCTTCATCCTCTATACTTCTGGTACAACTGGTAAACCGAAAGCGATTCTTCACACACACGGAGGCTATTCGGTTGGCATTCACGCTACGCTGAAGGATGTCTTCGATCTGAAAGAAGAAGATCGCTGGTGGTGCACGGCAGATCCCGGCTGGATTACCGGACACTCGTATATTGTGTATGGGCCGTTGATTGCCGGCGCAACATCATTTATGTACGAAGGTGCACCGACATATCCATATCCGGACCGATGGTGGTCTATGATTGAAAAATATGGCATCACAATTTTTTACTCCACCCCCACCGCTATTCGCGGTCTCATGCGCTTCGGCACATCGTGGGCCAACCGGCATGATCTTTCCTCTCTCCGTCTTTTAGGAAGTGTCGGTGAACCGATCAATCCGGAAGCATGGAGATGGTTCTACAAAAATATCGGAAAAGAAAAATGTCCGATTATGGATACGTGGTGGCAGACGGAAACTGGCGGCTTTATGATTGCGCCGATGCCTGCCATGCCACTCAAACCGGGATCCGGAACAAAACCGCTTCCCGGCATTGAAGCTGATGTTGTTGATGAACACGGCAAACCAGTGGCAGATGGAGAAGAAGGATTCCTGGTCCTGAAAAATCCCTGGCCGTCCATGATGCGAACCATCTTTAAAGACCCGGAACGTTTCATTGAAACATATTGGAGCAAGTTCAAAGATTTTTATTTTGTCGGCGACTCCGCCCGGCGGGATAAAGACGGATATTTCTGGATCATCGGACGAGTGGATGATGTGATTAAAGTAAGCGGTTACCGTTTAGGAACGGCAGAAATTGAATCCGCATTCATTACCCATCACGCTGTTGCTGAAGCTGCCGTCATCGGACTGCCACATGAAATAAAAGGCGTTGCCATCCATGCGTATCTCATTCTGAAAAACGGACATGACCCGAGCGACGAACTGGCGGAAGATATTCGCAAACACATCTCCCATGAAATGGGACCGATTGCCAAACCGGAAAAGATCGAATTTGTAAAATCACTGCCGAAAACCCGTAGCGGTAAGATCATGCGACGAGTACTGAAGGCCCGTGCCCAGGGAATGAGTGAAGGGGATATTTCGACGCTGGAAGAGTAATGTCTGAAGCTGACCGTCAGCTCTGAGCTGACGGTCAGCTGAGATTAGCAATAGTTGATCATCCACTTCAAGTTGACGGTCAACTCAATATTGACGCAACGTGACCGTCACCTTAGAGGTGACTGTTTTTTTATCGTAACCTGACCGTCACCTTTAAGGTGACGGTCAGGTTTTAAACCCATACCTCAAATGTCGACCAAAACAAACTACTTACAGTCGCAAGGAGATTTCTTTCACATCTATAATCGTGGTGTGAACCGAGAATCAATATTTTTTGAGAGTCGAAATTCCGATTATTTCCTGCAACGTATCGCTGAATATTATGATCCTGAGAAGATGGAAATAGTTGCCTATTGCCTCATGCCGAATCATTTTCATTTTATTGTTCGTCAAATTACGGCGTTTGGAATTACAGATTTCTTCCAAGGCGTTTGCGGCGGTTATGTAAAAGCAGTCAATAAAGCATACGATAGGTCAGGACATCTGTTTGAAGGGAAATACAAAATGAAACTGATCGAGTCGAATGAATATCTCCTTCATCTTTCACGATACATACATTTAAATCCGGTTAGAGCGAAATTAGTTGAACAGCCTGAGAATTGGGAATTCAGTAGTTGCGGTATGTATTACGGAAGGGAGTCTGAAATAGTGATCAATTCAGACTATGTATTGCGGCAATTGAATGGTATTACGGGGTATAAGGTATTCGTTCAAAATTACGAACCTGAGGATAAAAAGAAAATCGATCGACTTCTATTTTAATGTGAGGTGACGGTCAGCTTTAGTCGGTTTTAGACAAAGTTGACCGTCAGCTTAAAGCTGACGGTCAACTCCAGATAATGTGTTTATTTCATCAAAATCATTCGTTTTACTGCAGTATACTCACCTGCAGTAACTTTGTAGACATACATTCCGCTTGCTTTGTTGTTTAGATTGAATGTTGTCTGGTATTTTCCCGGATCTTTTGTTCCTTCTGATATTGCATCAACAACTCTTCCGAGCGCGTCGTATACTTCAACTTTCACAATACTTCTCTTTGGAATTTTATACTGAATAGTTGTTGTAGGATTGAATGGGTTTGGATAATTTTGACTAACGTCAAACTCTTCGGGCTTCAAATATTCTGTGTTTACGGCGAGTAATTTATCTGCAGTTTTGAACTGCATCGCATTACTTGCGTTTGTTGTGTCTATTCCGTCAGTTGCAAAACCGCTTAGCGTATAATTAGTGTTTGGTTCTAGAATTGTTGCAGGAATTGTTGCTGAAGTATTAATTGTGTTGAATAATGTGTTCAGTTTGGGTGGGAGTTTTCCCAGTTTGTTTCTAATCCTATTGCGTTTTTGAATGTTAGACTATCAAAACTTGTTGCATTATTTAGGTATACGGGGATAAGATTTCCTTCAGTGACTCCGTTCCACGTTTTACCGTTAGAATAGAGTGTATTGTCTCCTCTGTTTAGTTCTTTGTATTCTCCGATGTTTATTTTTTGTGTGCTGTCTGGGCTTTCTTGTATTGTGTCTGGCATTGATATGTTGAATGTTGTGTCTTTGTTTATGTTGAATTCTTGTCTTATGAATCCTATGTATCCGGGTTTACTTGCTCGAATGTTATGCGTTCCTTGTGGTATTTTCATGTTGAATGTTCCGTCGGGATTTGTTTTTATCATGTATGATCCTGAGTCTACGTCTATTTTTACGTATTCTAATTTTTTACC
>JALNZH010000019.1 GCA_023229405.1 Bacteroidota bacterium | reverse complement strand
CGTTTCCGGTAGACGAAATTGTTGTCAGCACAAATGCCTTTTGAGAAACTAGTGATCGCCAGTTTAATCCGAATGCAGAACCGAAATCATCGCGTGCAAGATAATCGTACTTACTCATGGCAGATGATTCTTTTGTTGCTCCAATGCGGTCGATCTGGTCAATATAATAGAAGCCGATAAAACTGATTCTATTGTTTTGATTAAGATCATAGGTAATTTTTCCAACAGCATCATAGTATCGCGGGGCAGCGGGACGATCCATAATTTTTGTGAGAATGTCGAAGAATCCACGTCGCAGGGAAAAGATCACAGAACTATTTTCGATCAATGGACCGTCAACCATTACGCCGAAGCCTGCAATATTAGCATTCACGTCGGTGTTATATAATTCTTTATTCCCATCCTGCAACGTCATATCAAACACAGAGGACATTTTATCTCCGTATTTTGCAGGGAATCCGCCAGTAAGAAAATCTACTTTTTCGAGAAGTGCGGGATTCACAATGCTGATGATACCCATGGACTCGCCGGTGCGAGCAAAATGAATCGGATTATATATCTCAATATTGTCCAGTAAAGTAAGATTTTCGTTGGGGCTTCCACCGCGCACAATAAGTTGTGCACTTTTTCCGCCGGCAGTCGCCACTCCGGGCATCGATTGCATTACGCGAAAAATATCTTCGGCGGATCCGGGAGAACGTCGAATTTCTTCGGGGGAGAGCGTTCTCATACTGACAACATTTTCTGTCGGGCGCGCAAAATAATCGCTTTGCACTTCCACGGCACTCATCTCGATAGTGGATGTTTTTAATTCAAAGGAGATTTTTTTATTCCGCTGTGGATTGATCGTTACGTCGGAATTTGTGGCTCCTTCATACCCGATCAAAGTTGCTTTTACTTGATATTTTCCCGGCGGAAGATTTTTAATAACGTAATACCCCTCTTCATTGCAGGCTGTACCGAACGAAGTTCCAGGAATCATGACATTTGCTCCCGGGAGAGGTTGTTTTGTTACCGCATCTCGAACTTCACCGGATAGCGATCCTGTGTTTGTTTGGGAAAAAGTAAATTGCAGTGATAATACGAAAAGAGTAAGCATCTTGAAATATTTCATAAACGCTGTCCAATCTGTCAAATAAGAGAATGTATCGTTGTTGGTAAGATGCCGGAGGAAGTGAAAAGATTCGGCTTTGCACGGACTATTTTTTCGAAATTTCGCTATATTCGAACAATTATGCGAACGCTTATTACAGCCTCTTTTAGAACAGCGGCTGAAATCATTGGTCAAAACAACGTTGTTGCCTTTCCAACGGAAACCGTATACGGCTTGGGCGCTAATGCACTCGATTCCAATGCGGTAAAGAAGATCTTTCTGGCAAAAGGAAGACCGTCGGATAATCCGCTAATCGTGCATATCGGATCACGAGATCAGATCTATTCTGTTGTCTCTTCATTTCCGAAGTATGCCGAAAAACTGATGGATGAATTTTTCCCAGGACCATTAACACTGGTGCTGCCTAAAAATAAAAAAATTTCGTCCCTAGTTACCGCCGGTCTTGGTACTGTTGGTGTGCGAATTCCCAAGCACACACTTGCGCAAAAATTTCTCTCGGCGTGCAGCGTTCCGGTGGCTGCACCGTCGGCAAATCTCTCGGGCTCACCGAGTCCCACCACCTGGCAAGCGGTCCGGCATGATTTGAACGGGAAGATCCCTTGCATTCTGAAAGGCGATCCATCACACATCGGACTGGAATCGACCGTTGTGGATTGTACGGGGAATTCACCGGTAATTTTGCGCGCTGGTGGAGTAACGCTGGAGCAATTGCGGAATATTATTCCCTCTACTCGCCTGCAAAAACAACAAACGAAGATTCCGCGAAGTCCTGGCATAAAATATCGTCATTATTCTCCGTTAGCCTATGTTTTTATTGTCAGCGGCATGTCGGAAACGATCCCGATGAAAACATCGGCATATATCGGATTACGGTCGGAAGGTAAAGCGGATTTTGGTCTCAAATTAATTTGCAGGCACGAATCTGAATATGCACATTCATTATTTCGTTTTTTTCGAGAGTGTGATAAAAAAAAGATTCAGACAATTTATTGCGAACAAGTCAGTGAAAGCGGTATCGGTCTGGCAATAATGGACCGGATCCGAAAAGCGTCCGTACAATAATCATTTAATCTATCCGCCAATACAAAAGGGAGACGTATGAAACGATTCGTCATCTTACTCTGTGCTTTGACAACAATGTCGGTTGCACAAGATTCGAAAAAAATAAAGGAAGATGCAAAGGTTCTTGGACCGGTGTTGCTTCAAAAAGACAAAATACGTAAAGAAGTAAAAGATGGTGAAATGAAACAATATTTTCTTGTCTTACTGAAACGCGGCCCAATAAGAAATCAGGATTCGACGACTGCGGCCGAACTTCAAAAAGGACATTTGGCAAATATCGATCGATTATATAAAGAAGGAAAAATCGATCTGGCGGGTCCAATGGGATACGACGGCGACTTGCGGGGAATATTTGTCTTCAATTGTGAAACATATGATGAAGTATTGAACTTGTGTGCGACGGATCCTTCGATTAAGGTAGGCCGTCTGACGGTGGAAATCTATTCCTGGTGGTCAGCGAAAGGTGCAAAATTACGGTGATGATAACAATCCAGGAACATATACCTTTGAAAGATCTGACCACCATCCGACTCGGCGGCTACGCAGCGTTTTTTTGTCTTTGTCACACCGTTACCGATCTTAAAGATGCACTGTCTATTGCACATGCAAAAGATCTTCGTGTTCACGTGTTGGGGGACGGCAGCAACACAATCTTCTCCGATGACGGATTCAACGGAATGGTTCTAAAAGTAGATCTGAAAGGAATTTCTTATAGTGATGACGGAAATGATGTACTCGTCCGTGTGAAGGCCGGTGAAAATTGGGAATCGTTCGTCAAAACGGTTGTGGGAAAAGGATTTGCCGGTGTTGAATGCCTTTCAGGAATTCCGGGCAGCGTCGGTGCGACACCGATTCAAAATGTTGGAGCGTATGGACAGGAAGTAAAAGATGTTATTGAAATGGTAAAAGTGCTGAATAAGAAATCCTTACGCGAGGAAGAGTTCGTTACTCAAGATTGTAACTTTTCGTACAGAACAAGTCGTTTTAAAACGGAAGATGCGGGGAAATATATTGTTACAGAAGTAACATTTCGGTTAAAGAAAAACGGCAGACCGACAATTCATTACCCTGAAGTGAAAAAGATTGTTGATGCGTCAGTCAATTTATCGGCACAGGCGGATGGTGTAGTATCGCTTCTAGCGGTCCGTTCGATTATTCTTTCTTTACGTGCAAAAAAGTCGATGGTGATCGATTCTAATGATCCGAATACCTGTTCAGTGGGATCGTTCTTCTTAAATCCAATAGTAGAAGAGAGAATGCTTGACCAGGTGAAAAAAACATGGGAGAAAATCGGCGATGGCACTCCGGTCCCTATATTCCCTTTTGGTCAAAAACAAAAGATACCAGCAGCATGGCTGATCGAAAAATCTGGATTTAAAAAAGGGTATAAAAAAAACGGGGTCGGAATTTCGGAACACCATACATTGGCTCTCGTTAATTATAATGGGACGACCAAAGAATTGTTAGATCTTGCGGATGAGATTCAGTGGGGAGTTTATAAAATATTTCAATTGCAGTTGGAATTGGAAGCAAATATCATTTCACCAACTTGAGGGGGTACCCATGAAATCAATGTTGCTATTCACGTTTGTTCTAATTTCAATGCTGTTAGCCGAGGATAGAAAAAGTTGTTGCATTCCAACGGCGATTGAATCATTTGCCGCCTTCGAAAAGGATATTGCGTTTGTTGCTCTTCATATTGCGCCGGAACTATTTGAATTTCAAGAAGTCACTGGAAGCGTGAAATCAATTAAAACTGTGGATGGAATAGATGCGACAATTTTTATAGTACCGTCCGTTCAACATTCGGATAACTATTTATTTGTGTTTCACGAATGGTGGGGGATGAATGATTATATCAAACGTGAAGCGGAAAAACTACAGCGAGATCTCGGAAATATTACAGTAATTGTGCTGGATCTATACGATGGGAAAATTGCGGAAACGCCCGATTCAGCCCGGATATATATTAGAAACGTAAACGATGAACGGTCTCGTTCTATTATTACCGCTGCGAAGAACTATGTTGGCTCGAAAGCAAAGATCGCTACACTAGGATGGTGTTTTGGAGGTGGATGGTCCATGCAGGCGGCGTTGATGTTGGGGAAACAATCTTCCGGTTGCGTAATCTATTACGGAATGCCAGAAAAAGATGTAAAAAAACTCAAGACGTTAAACAGTGACGTTCTGGGTATTTTTGCCACTCAGGATAATTTTATCAATCCTCAAATTGTTGCTGAGTTTGAAAAGAACATGAAAACCGCGAAGAAACGCCTGACGGTTAAAAACTTTAACGCTGTGCATGCATTTGCAAATCCGAGCAATCCACAACATAATCGAGAGATGAGTGCTCAAGCAAACGAAGCCACGATTCTATTCTTGAAAAAAGCTTTCAAGCATCAATAGGAAAATGTTGCGGTGAACAAACATTTTATACTTTATCTTGCTTTTGTTGGTGCCGTTATGGCGCAAACGCCGTATGATTCATTGTATCTAAAAAGTACGGTGTATAAAAATATGATTGCGCAGTTTGAATTGACAAAAGTAGTTTCTGCGGATGTTGTATTCCTTGGTAATTCCATTACATTCGGTGGTGCATGGAATGAATTGTTGGGACGCGAGCGAATCATCAACAGGGGAATCGGTAGTGATAATACTGTCGGTATGCTACATCGGCTGCACCAAGTGTATCTCTTACAGCCAAAACTCTGTTTTATTATGGCCGGCATCAACGATTTGTATGCTGGAGCAAGTGTTAACCGTATATTCCACAATTATATGATGATCGTTGATACGCTTCTATTGCACGGCATCATTCCCGTAATTCAATCAACACTACATGTCAACCCAAAATGGAAACAAGCTGTGGAAAAGAATGACGAAGTGAATAAACTGAATTTTCTTTTGAAAGATTATGCAAAAATAAAACAGATTGAATGGCTCGATATCAATACGGCGCTTTCTTCTGACGGCGCACTGCGAAACGAATATACTACCGATGGAGTCCATTTAACAGCATTGGCATATCACCGATGGCGTGAACTCCTGCTACCGGTTTTAAAGAAACACGGTTTGTAATACAGTGCAGTTTCACTATATTTCCAATGATAAAAATGTATTCTAATCAAAAAAAGGAGAAGAAGTAATGATGCAACGTTTGTCAGTACTATTGATGTGTTTGATATTCGTGGTCAGCGCATACACACAACAACCAAAGAGTGATGCAAAAAAAACAATGCCGAAGAAGAAAACAATTTCCCTCAAATCGAATGAGGATAAAATGAGTTATTTAAGCGGATATGATCTTGGCCTTAAAGTAGGTTCAAACGTAAAATCGAGCAATTTTCCATTTCGTACAGCTGCATTTGTCGGTGGTATTACGGAAGCGCTGGAAGGGTTTGATAATCGATTAACTCCGGAAGAAATCCAACACGTTGTAGAAATATTTCAAAAAATGAATCCACAAGCAGATGATCAAAAGAAACTGGCTGGGATATCAGCAAAATATAAAAAGGAAGGCGAAGAATTTCTTGTTGTGAATGGAAAAAAGGATAGTGTGAAGACAACTGCAAGTGGTTTGCAATATAAGATTCTTCGAGAAGGGACAGGTAAATCACCGATGGATACGAATACTGTTACCGTGCATTACCGCGGTCGACTAATCAACGGTGTGATTTTTGACGAATCATATGGACGGGGAGAGCCGACATCATTTCGATTAAATCAGGTAATCAGAGGGTGGACGGAGGGACTGCAACTGATGAAGGAAGGAGCAAAATATGAATTTTATATTCCGAATAATCTAGCATATGGAGAGCAACCAGCGGGACAACTCATCCCACCTGGTTCAACATTAATCTTTGAAGTAGAATTGATAGCAATTCAATAAAATTAAAACAAAACAACCTCCTTTCAGGAGGTTGTTTTGTTTTAATGTGGTGGGAAATATTCCTTGACTCAAGAAAGTACAAAATTGATCCAAGAGGCAATATTACGATACAATACCATCGTTGGACAAACTAATTATTGTCTTTTAAGGCATACCGTCTTTTTTTGGAAAATTTCATTTAGAATTTGCACTGAAGTATTTATTTTCATGAATTCTTCTTTTATTATGTCTACAATAATTGAATCCCCGACATTGTTGAAAGTATTGCTGTGAATGCCCTTCAAGAAAAATACTTAATGAGAGCATCATTTCTGACGCTTTCTCTTTGTTTGTTGGTTATTGTGTCACCAAGCGATGCTCAATTTGAACATTTCTACGAAAACTGGCGTTGGGCACATTTTACAACAAAGACTGGATTGCCTTCGAATGCTGTGGAAGAAATTATTGAAACAGATGATGGAACTGTGTGGGTATCCACTACGAAAGGAATTGCATGGTATGATGGTTATCGATGGAATCAAATTGATGTTGATGGTAATAGCTTTGGAAAGAGAGCAACGAAAATATGTAAAGGCTTAAAAAATAATATATTGGTCATTCTAAATGAAAAGTTATACAGTGGAAATCATTACGGATTTAATCGAATAATATCAAAAGATGTTTCTTTTGACAAAGTAAACTCAGCGTGTGTTGTGGATAGTAATAAAATATTAGTTACAACATTAAACATGTCTTCACGCATGATATTATTACAATTAAATGGAAAAGTCGAAATAATTCAAGAATATTCTTCGGGGAGTATTCGCAAAACAAACTCCAACAGGATATGGTTTGGCAATGCTGATGGATTGTTTGAATATCGGAATAAAATACTTTACCAGATAATACCACATGGATTTGTTCGGTCGATATCAGAAAATGAAAATGGTTATGGTGTAATGTCGATTGACTCGCCTAAAGATCAAATTGGAATCTGGGAATGGCAAAGTGGAAAACTTCCTGTGTTATCAAAAACAGAACGGTCGTTACCAATACGTTCACTTGATATCTCTTCAAATAACGATGTAATAGCGGCATATGAAACGGGAGATATACGGTTAAGAACTTCAAATAAATGGAAAGAACTGAAGCCTGTTCCATCTCAGATGGTTGGACTGATTTGCTTGAAATTTAGTAAAGCTAATGATTTATGGATAGGAACTGAAAATGGTTTATACTTATTTAGGAATACAGCTAAAAAGTGGACGTGGTGGAGATATCAATTAGCAGATCCAAGAAATATTGTGATGGAGATTTTGCAGACCAGTGGAGGAGATATTTGGATAGGTAATATTAATGGTGTTGAAATTCGATATGCAAACGGAAAAATTAAAAACATCCACACTATCGATAACAAAAAAATTGGTTTAATAACAGGTATTGCGGAGGACTCAAAAGGAAATATTTGGATTTCTAGCGGATCTTCATTTGAAGGTGCATATCGATGGAATGGGGAAAAATGGAGGCATTATGGATTTAAAGATGGATTGAACTGTCCAAGAGTTCATAAAATCAGAAATGACAAAAATGGGAATTTATGGTTCCTGGGCCTTGCCGCGAGTGGTGCTTCATCGGATAGCTTAAGCAAAAATCCAGGAGCATTTATGTATAATGGTTCGATTTTTACACAAATTAATAGTAAAAATGGATTGCTTAACGATAGAGTTTATTCATTTAAAGAATCAAAAAACGGCGCGCTTTGGTTCGGGACAAAAACAGGATTAAGCAGAAAAACACACAACGATTGGAAACATTGGGGAAAAAACGATTTACATAACCTTACATCTGTTTATTCAATCGAATCAGATAATAATAATCGATTGTGGTTCTCGACATTTAGCTCAACGTTGGGATATATCGATTCTAAAGATACCATCCGTTGGATATGGGAATGGGTTACCGATTCAGATTACAAACAGAAAGTATGGGATTTGAAGGTTGATAGTACTGGTATTTTATGGGTAGCAACAACTCGAGGATTATTTAGCAATAATAATGGTGTTTGGTCTTCGTTTGATATTGAATCAGAATATGGTCTAAAGGAATTACGTGTTGTTCTGCCATTAAAGGATAAAATATATGTCGGCGGACATGGAATTGGAGTAGGAGTCTTAAGTAGAAAAAAAATAAATATTCCAATTAATGTAGTTATTAATGCGCCAATTGTTGAACACGAAAGAGTATATATAAAATGGACCGTTGATTCGTATTGGAATGAAATTCCTTCTGACGATATTGAAGTAAGAATAAAATTAGATGACAATATTTGGTCCGAATGGAATAAGGTTCGCGAAGTGTCATTTTCGTCGTTAAAAGATGGAGAACATAAATTCTATTTACAGACAAAGGATATATATGGTAATGTGAGAGAACAATACTACAAATCAAAATTTATTGTGCCTCCTTCTATATATAAAAACCCTGTTTTTTATTTACCATTTATTACACTAGTTTCAATTATAATATATTTGACATTTCGAAATATTAGATCGGTTATAATCCACAAAAAATTAATTCAAAATCAACGTGCTCGTATTGCCAACGATCTTCACGATGAGGTGGGAAGTAATCTCGGCAGTATTGCTTTGATAAGTCAACGAATTGGCAGAAGTGAATCTATTGCACAAACGATTAAGGATGACCTCGCAATTATTACTGAGACCACTCTTCAAACATCGGAATTCCTTCGGGATATCGTATGGTATATTAATCCACGGTATGATACATTCATGAACCTAGAAGCACGGTTACGTGAAATATCTGGCAGAATGCTTAGAGATATGGATGTTCGTGTATTTATGGCTGATAATGTCAAACAAGATGATAAATTCATCGAAGGTCGCAGAAATATCATACTGATGTTTAAGGAAATACTCCACAATATTCTTAAACATGCTAGAGCGACAAAAGTAGAAATTCACTGCGATAGCAATCCAAATATGTTTGTATTATCAGTTAAGGACAATGGTGTTGGATTCAATCAAGAAATGTCTTTTAACGGAAGCGGTTTGTTGAGCCTCAAGCGGCGGACGCAAGAAGTTGGGGCGAAACTGAAGATTATTTCTCAAAAAGGAGAAGGAACAGAAGTTATTATTATTTTCCAAACAAACGCGAATACACTATAAAGATCTTAACATATACCGGATAACAATATGGGACAAAAAGAACAAAAACGAATTGTCGTATGGGTTGTTGAAGACAACGTGCTCTTTCAGAAAAATATTGTCGAGTTGATTAACGATCAGTCTGATATGGAATGCGAAGGCATTTTTGCTTCATGCGAGGAAGCAATTGCCTCCTTGGGAGTTGTTTCAAAGCCGGATGTGATTTTGCATGATATTGGATTTGAAAGAATGAACGGTATTACGAGTGTTGGAATTATTAAAGGAAAAATTCCGGCAACACAGATCATTATGTTTACCGTCTTTGAAGATAGTGACAGTATCTTTGATGCTTTATGCGCTGGAGCAACCGGATACATTGTGAAATCATCTTCTGAAACTATGATCATACAATCTATTCATGATGTTCTTGCTGGAGGATCCCCCATGAATCCTACTATTGCAAGAAAAGCGATTGATATGTTTAAACGCATGCATAATGTTCCGAAGGAATACGGACTTTCTTCCAGAGAACGGGAAATTCTTGAACAGATTATTCATGGATTTGGAAATAAGCATATTGCGGAACGGTTTAATGTAAGCCATCATACAATTGATGCCCATCTTCGAAATATCTATGAAAAACTTCAAGTCCATAGCAGAACCGAAGCAGCAATAAAGGCATTGAAAGAACGACTGGTGTAAATTCATTGTACATTTTTGCGTGCAGTTGCAGAACATTATTTTCATTAAAAAATGCTTGACAAAGAATTTAATAATACATACATTCGTTTATAAAATGAACATCGTTTAGCATAAATCATGGGAACTATTGAGAGAAAAGAACGGGAAAAGCATGAGATGCGGGAAATGATACTTTCCGCTGCAAAGAACCTATTCATTCAGGAAGGATTTGATCATGTAACTATTCGGAGAATTGCCGAGGTGATCGAATATAGTCCGGCAACAGTCTATTTGTACTTTGCCGATAAAGATACTATTCTTTGCGCATTACAAGAAGTAGGTTTTCGTGAATTGTATAAACGTCAACAGATTTTAGTCGCTATAAAAAATCCTGCAGAAAAATTACGAGCCTGCGGTAAAATTTATATTGATTTTGCAATGGAAAATCAGGAATTGTATGATTTAATGTTTATTATGCGTGCTCCGATGAAAGCGTTTGAATCACTGGCAGATTGGAATGTGGGACGGGATACCTATGAAGTGTTGCAAAGTATTATAACAGATTGTATTGCCCAAGGATATATTAAATCTCCTAGTCCACAAATAGTCTGTTTTTCCATGTGGGCACTAATGCATGGCGTTGTATCAATTTTTATCCGGGATCGTGCTCCAATGATTTCTAAGGACCAACAGTCAAGTGTTATCAACGGAATTTTAGATTTTACTATGACAGAAATTCTAGACAAGTAACGTATATTTTTTTTCACATTTACTAAACATCGTTCATTATAATTACGGCGCTCACATTAAAAAAAATAATATTCACTCTTCACTAAATATAGAAAGGCAGGTATGATACAAAAGTTCATATTAACTCGAAGAATGGTTTTTTCCGTTCTTACATTCATGTTCTTAGGCTCAATTGGGTTCTCTAACCAACCATTTGTAAAAACTTCTGGAACGATGTTTGGTAGTATATCCGGGAAAGTGATTGACCATGAAAATAAGCAACCGATTCCCAATGTTACGGTGCAAATTATTGGAACACAAATGGGTGCTTCAACGGATACTGAAGGATTTTTTCAACTAAAGCAGGTTCCCGAAGATGTTTATAAATTAAAATATTCTTCAATTGGATTTACACAACATATAGAAACGGACATTCGGGTTATCCGAAATAAAACAACCGTTGTAAGAAATATTGCGTTGGGAGAGAATATTGTTACCGGTGAAACGGTTGAAGTTACCGCTTCGGTATTTGCTAACGATAACGTCTCACCTATAACGAATTATCACTATTCATTGCAAGAGATCCGTCGTTCCCCTGGTTCAGCCGGTGATATTTTTCGTGCTATAGAAACTCTTCCCGGTGTTGCAAGCAGCGGAGGTGAGTTTTCCTCTTTTTCCGTTCGCGGTGGCAGTCCGCGTGATAATATTATCATCGTCGACAACATTCCGTTCGATAAAGTATCACACTTTGATGGAGGCACAGAAGAACAAGAAGCTCAGGGAGGGAGGTTCAGTATTTTCACTCCAGGTGTCATAGATGAAGCGAATTTTCAAGCTGGCGGATTTTCGGCACGGTATGGCGGGAAACATGCGTCGTTTGTTGATCTCAAAATTAAAGAAGGAAATAAAGAATCCCAAACAATCAACGGAACATACGATATACTTGGTTGGGAAGTAAATTATGATGGACCAAGTTATGTACATAATAATACTGCCGTATTGTTCTCTGCCCGTCATCAGAATTTTAAGACAATCTTGGATATGACAGGTCAAAGCGATCTCGGCTACCCTAGTTTTTCTGATATTCTTCTGAAAACAACTACTGATATAGATTCTCGTAACAGCATTTCATTGCTGGGGATCTATTCTCCCGAATTTTTTGAGCGGACAATTGATAATGTCTATGAAATCGATAATCAACAGTATGACAACCAGTTAGCATGGTCGAAAGATACAAAATATCTTCTTGGCCTCAATTGGCGTTCATTGACGAGTACCACCAGTGTTTTGGAAAATGCAGTGTATTACCGGGGGAACACAGCAGAGTTTCGACGCAGTAACTCGTACGTGTATCCGAACAACGGACGTATTCCCAAAAAAGAAGAAGTACTAGTTCGGGATGGGTACTACCGATACAACAGTAATGAAGATGAATTTGGAATTCGATCACAGTTTACGATCACTCCATCCGAAGTGTCCACAATTGTTACAGGGATTCAGGCCAATACCACATCGTTCGATTATACTGCAAAACAAGTCGATGCGGAGACACTGTTTGTGTATGATGCGGATGATTTCCGTCCCAACCCTCTGCAACAGTTTATCGTGCTAGATCCAGCCTTTATTAACAGTACGGCATCGTCGTCAAAATATACAGCAGCCGCATTTATGGAATACAGTTATGCACCAGTTGAAGCGATGAGAATCGTACCTAGTATCCGTTACGAGTATAATCAATTTAATGAAAAGGTTTATCTTTCTCCGCGTTTAAGTGCGAGCTATTTTCTTAATGAAAAAACGAAATTAAGTGCCGCGGCCGGTATCTATTTCCAACCGGTAGAATTGAGAACAGTTTCGCTTGATGTAAGAAATGCACTGCTGCAGAATGAACGTGCTGTTCACCTTATCGTAGGTGTCACAACGTACCTCGCTGAAGATGTAAAATTTACTGTCGAAACGTATCATAAAGAATATCAAGATTTGATTGTAAAAACGGATAGGACCTCCGATCTTCGCAAAAATACCGGAACAGGATATGCCCGCGGTATCGATGTTGGCTTAGTGAAACGATTTGTCGCCCAATGGTATGGTCAGTTGAACTACTCGTATTCTACCAGCATCAGAAATAATAATGATGGAAAAGGGGAATATAATGCTGATTTCGATCAACCACATATCTTTAATATCCTGTTTGGCTATGAATTTGACAACGAATGGTCCATTTCTACAAAATGGAAATATGCTACCGGCCGTCCAAAAGATTCGTATATCATTCATTCGAATGTGTTCAATAATCCTTCCATGTTGCGCTATTCAAAAGAAATCCTGGGTAATAATACAGATAGATTATCCGACTTCCATACATGGAACATCCGCGTGGATTACAGGAAACAATTAGGCAGAGTAGCGATCGTAACATTCCTTGATATCTTGAACCTTTATAACAGATTGAATGTCAACGAAGAACGGTTTATTGAAACAACCGGCACGATCGATCCCAAAGGATTTGAAATTCTTCCATCGTTTGGAATGAAATTAGAATTCTAATTCATACCATTCTATCTGTAATTGTTTACAACAATGTCCGAAGTGAACAGCTTCGGACATTGTGTTTTCAGGGCGTTCCTCGTAACTTCTGGTCAGTTTTTTTCGTAAGACATTTCACATTTTCAATTTACACGAATGGCATATTCTATGAAATACACGATGTCGATAGTTTTATTTTTTATCGCATTCCTTATTGCACAGGACAAAGGCAAACTCGGTTCAATCCACGGACAATTAATTGATGGAACAACGAATCAGCCGCTGATCGGCGCAAACGTGGTTATTGTTGAAAAATCAAATTTTGGTGCAGTGATAGATGTTCATGGTAATTTTTCCATGAACAATATTCCTGTTGGTGAATACAGTCTCCGTGCTACGATGATCGGATATCAACAAGTGGTGTTAACGAACGTGGTTGTTTCCACAGGGCGCAGTACTAAAATAAAAATTCGGATGAATGAAGAAGCTGTTCAGGTCGGTATTGTTGAAGTAAAAGCTGATTATTTTTCTGCCGAAGGAAGCATCTCGCCTATTTCAACGATTGGATTAAACGGTGCCGAAGTAAAACGATCACCCGGTTCCGCTCAGGATATGCAGCGCATAGTCCAAAATCTTCCGAGTGTAGCAAATAGTAATGATCAAAGCAATGAATTGCTTGTCCGCGGAGGATCGCCGGATGAAAATTTGACTGTGATGGATCATATCGAAATTCCAACAACAAACCATTATCCCAATCAATTCAATTCTGGCGGACCGATTAATATGGTTAATGTAGATCTTATTGAAGATATACGCTTTTCGACCGGCGGATTTCCGGCAAGTTTTGGAGATAAACTTTCATCGGTGATGGATATTTCTCTGCGAGAGGGGGATAAAGAGCGATTGTTTGCAGGGAGTGCCCTTGCACATTTTGCCGGCGCCGGAGGAGTGTTCGAAGGAAGTTTTGCCGAAGGGAAGGGAACATGGATTTTTTCCGGGAGGCAGAGTTTTTTGGAAACTCTGGATCAGATCGTGGGTATTTCAGCGCTTGGCATCACAGCCATTCCAAAATATTACGACCTGCAGACAAAAATAACCTACGAATTTTCTCCTTCACAAAAACTGATGCTAAACGGAATTTATGGAGACGATAAAATTTTGATCGAAGGAGATCCAGAAGAAACCAATGATCAAAAGAAGAATGTTCACGATTCTACAGGTGTGGAAAATGTTGATGTTGTGACTCGCCAGTTTGCCGTGGGAGCAACGCTACGGTCACTGTTCGGTTCGGATGGATATTCACTGATTTCCCTTTATACTCTCGGAAATAATTATGATGTGTTTGTCACCGAAGATTTTATGGACAGGATATATGATGCTACGGGTAAAGTGACTTCCTATAAAAAACTTCTCAGCGATCCGGTTTTTACAAACACAGCACAAGAGCGGTTAATCGGAGCCAAGTACGACCTCTTGTATCATCTTAATTCGACAAACGAACTGATGATAGGCGGGCAAGCCTTAACAACAGCAAAATTTGCCAATGATGTTTTCTTTTATTCCGATACACTGCGATTCGATCTTAATCACGATGGAATCTTTGAAATTCCGCAATCGACATATACCGACGGAAGAGTGAAACGCAATATAACATTTGGGGAAGAATTCAAGTATGGAGGATATATCAGCGATCGGATTTCAGTTACCGACAAACTGACGACAACAATAGGTTTACGGTATGATTATTTTACGTATTCTAAGAAGGGCAATATCAGTCCGCGATTGAATGCATCCTATCAGCTGTATCCGCTTACGACAAAATTAAATTTTGCGTACGGAGAATATTATCAAACGCAATCGTTTCCAACTTACGGTGATTTTAGCGGAGGAAACAAAAATCGTTACCTCGAAAATTCTCACGCTCGGCATGTTGTTCTAGGGATAGAGCACATCCTTGACGAAGGATTGAAAGCTACACTCGAAATATATTATAAATCCTACGATAAATTACCCATTGACGAAGAGTTTATCCACTCAGCCGATAAGACATTCCGTTCAGATAAAAAACTGAGTGTTGGAAAGCGATATTCCCGGGGAATAGAATTATTTCTACAGCAAAAACAGGTTGAAAATTTCTATGGAACGCTTTCGCTATCCTATTCTTCCACTCGAATGAATGATCCAAGAGTGAATCTCCCAGGTGTTCCAGCATTAAATCAAGGGGACTTTCCGTTTGATTATGATTTTCCATTTCTGCTTACACTGGTCGTGGGACAGGTTGTTCACGACGTTCGGGACAATTTGGATGCATCTCCATTCTATATCAAATACCCATCAATGGTGTTACCACTATCGAATGACATGGAATTCAGTATCCGTTTCCGATATTCCACCGGTAAACCATATTCTAATATGGAATATACTCCATACATACAACAGCGCGAAGGGGGAATTTCCTGGTCCAAAGGTTATTGGTTCAATTCGAGTACGATCAATGGAGAACGTTTTCCCGATTATCACAGATTGGATCTTCAATGGTTAAGTCGATGGCACAACGAAGGATATAATATTGTGATGGTGGTTGCGCTGCAGAATGTTTATAACCGTGCCAATGTAGCTGGATATCAATACGCCAGTGATGGCACGAAGATGACCATCTATCAATTTTCATTCTTTCCGGTTGTAGGAGCTAGCGTTGAGTTTTAAGACTTTTTCGATGAAAAAAATCCTATAGCCGAATAGACAGCACCGTTAAATAAACAGTTAAAAACAACATTGAACAGTGTGTCACGGACGGAGTGAGAACGGCTGTCAATATTGATAAAACGATTACACCACAAACAACAACAGCGAAAGAAATGGAAAAAGCGTTCCATCTATTACCAATAATAGCGTATGCAAGACCAATTGCACCGAACGTTTGCAGGAGCTCCATAAATTCTTTTTATCGTAATATTCTCTTGAACAACAAGAACTATTGAACCCTACAAGAATGTATAAGATAAGCCCATCGCCAATCCTTCTTTTACTTGTGTTCGCGTCGAAACGCTTCGATCGTTAATCAATTGGATATTAAACACAACGGCAATATACTTATTCAGTTTTGATGAAAGTGTGTTATCGCTTCGAACGACAACAACGTCGATATTGTTAAACGGAGCAAACATTTCCAGTTTAGCGGTGAACAGGGTATTCTCCTCAATTTTAATTTCAACGTCGGTGACCGATTCCAAGCCCCCCTCAATTTTGGAAGCTTCAATTTCCGCCGTTGTTTTTGCATCATCAGCGTAGCCATAACGACTATCATCGAGTACTTCCCGAACGGCTGCACCAAGGCGGGTCTTTAATTGTACGAACGGTTGGTAGCCAACACCTAATGCCTGTGTGAGATATATCGGATCGAATGCAGAAGAGATTTTTGTTTGTGTGTTTGCAGCATCATTGTATTTAAATCCATCATCGAATTGCGATTTAAATGTTGCCGATGCATACGGATTGATATAGGTTCCTATTTTGTATGTTAGCACACTTTCCAATTCTATTTTATCGTCTGTTTTTCGTAATCCTTTGGAACCGAGACGTGTTTGTCCATAGGCAACTTTGTAGGAATTGCTCCAGTTGGTTAAGGTTACATCCCGCACAGATTTCCCATCAATACTTAGAGTATAAGCGAGTGCATTTTCTCCCCCTTGCGCCCAATCGGTGTATGATACTTGCGTTACGGTCAATCCGGCGACTAGCGTATGTTTCCAATCGGATTGCATTGCGGAGGAATCTGTTTGAGCAAATAACAACGAAGAAAATAATACAGAAATGATATACGCGATATATTTCATATGTGCACCGACATAAAAGTGAGAATGGTGAATCAGAGGTGACGAAATATAATTTTTCATTGCATCAATATCACCTGTTTAAAATAAAAAACCCCGGCACGTTGTGTCGGGATTCGTCTGACAAAAAATAGCGTTGTTACGCTTTGGAGACTTTCGCTGCCTGCAGGCCCTTCGGTCCTTTTTCCACTTCAAATTGGACTTTGTCGCCCTGGTTCAGCGTTTTGTAACCGTCGCCAACAACCGATTTATAGTGCACGAATACATCTTCGCCGTTCTCACGGGAGATAAAGCCGTACCCTTTCGCATTGTTGAACCATTTCACGGTTCCTGTTTCCATAGGGTGCTCCTCTATGTTGTTTCAAAAAAACCTCACAGAACTAAAATTTCGGTGAGGGTACCACCGGCATGGTGCCACTTCATTGCATTCCGTTTACATCCGGAATTTTGTGTTTGCCGATCCTCTGTTGTTCAGCAAGATTCTTCTGAGCATCAGGAGCGCATAACAACCCCATAATTCGAATTCGGGGGCATTTCATGTGCATCAACGGTGTTACTGTTAATTGCAAGTCAAAAATAGATTGTTTAGAAATTAGACGCAAGTGAATTTTTTGTTGTGTGATATCAAAAGCCTCTAAAATCGATTGATTTTAGAGGCTTTTTGATTATACAGCTGCTTCACCAGTTTCTTCAGTTCGAACACGGATGACTTCTTCAACGCTTGAAACGAAGATTTTTCCGTCGCCGACTTCTCCCGTTTTTGCATGCTTCAGAATAATGTCGATTGCTTTATCCTGATTAGCATCAGCGCAGACGATATCGATTTTTGTTTTCGGAAGAAAGTTGATCGTATATTCCGAACCGCGGTAAATTTCGCTGTGGCCCATTTGACGGCCATAGCCTTTTACTTCCGTAACGGTCAATCCTCTAAAACCAGCTTCCTGCAGCGCTTCACGCACTTCGTCAAGTTTATGAGGACGAATTATTGCTTCAATTTTTTTCATAGATGCTTCCTTGAAAAGGTTGAGAAATATATAGTATCCTATCGGTTGAATTTGATAATGATATTGAATTCTACTTAAAGCTTACTTGAGAATCAAATTACTTTTTTGAAGTAGCATTCAAAAAAATACGCACTATCCTTCATAACCCTTAATACCCATTTCCGGTATATCTAATCCATCAACTTCATCTTTTTCAGAAACGCGGTTTCCGATAAGTTTATCCGTTAATTTAAAGAAACCGTACATCACGGGGAAAACAAAGATGATACATGCTGCCGAACCGATCAGTTGCGCAACGAATTGACTTGAGTCACCATAGAATAATCCTGTCACCGTTCCTGCAACTCCATTCCAACCATCGCCATATGTTCCATCGGCAAAAAGGCCTAATGCAAGTACGCCCCACAATCCATTCACACCATGAACTGCTACCGCACCAACAGGATCATCAATGTGAAGTTTTTGATCAATAAAAAATACAGCGATAATTACAAGCACTCCGGATATTGCGCCAATGAGAACGGCAATCGGCGCTGTAACAAATGCACAGGGTGCTGTGATTGCAACAAGTCCGGCAAGCATGCCGTTTGCCATCATGCTGGGATCGGGTTTCTTATATCTAATCCACATATAAATTGTTGCAGACAGTGCACCAGCAGCAGACGCAAGCATGGTATTTACGGCAGCGACAGAAATGCGAAGATCATTTCCTGCCAACGACGAACCAGCATTGAAACCGAACCAGCCGAATGCAAGAATAAACGTTCCAATAATTGCCATCGGAAGATTATGACCGGGAATAGCATTTGATGTACCGTCTTTATTGTATTTACCGATGCGAGGACCAAGAACGATGGCTCCCGCAAGAGCGCTGACACCTCCAACCAAATGAACTACTGAAGATCCTGCGAAGTCCACATGACCATGCCCAAATCCAAAATTTTGTCCAAGCATTGCCAGCCATCCGCCACCCCACACCCAGTTTCCATATAAAGGATACACAACCATGGAGATGAAAAATGCAAAGGCTATAAAGGAACTAAATTTCCATCGTTCAGCCATTGAACCGGTCGGGATTGTAGCAGTAGTATCCATGAATACCATTTGGAAGAGAAATAATGTAAACACTCCGACATCATATACTTGGTTTCCAAGGAAAAAACCATTGGTGCCAAATAACCCAAAGATTTTACCAAAGAGTTCAATGGTAAATTCGCTAGTTAATCCTGGTGTTCCACCTAAAGCACCGACCGCACCAACACCGCCGAACATAACCGCAAATCCACAAATCCAAAATCCGAGCATACCGATCGCATAAACAAGAAAGTTCATTCCCATGGTATGGGCAACGTTTTTGGCTCTTGTAAAACCAGTTTCGACCATTGCAAATCCGGCCTGCATAAACATGACCAAAAATCCCGCAATAAGAGTCCAGACAAAATTTAAAGCGATTCGCGAATGACCAACAGCATCAGCAACTTCAGCTAGTGTTGGTTCGCCCGGCTTTGCAGCGGGAACGTCGTTAATAGTGCCTGTCTTCGATCCTGAAGGATCGAGATCACCTGCAAACGAAAGGGTCGATGTAAGAACAAACATCGTTGCAAGCCCTGAGAACAAAAGCAATAATTTTCTTTTTGCAAACTGTTTCATATATATTCCCTTATAAAGTATGTATATAAGATAGTTGTCGTTCAGAATACGGGATTGATAAGCGACCGAAACTACAATTTTCCCTTTTTGAAAAATGTTAATTTACAAACATTCCATTGACTTTATTTATCGTTTAGTTCCCTAAATCTTTATCCCGAATCATCTTGCGCATTTCACATTATTCTTGAAAATGGATGAACGCTCCTATTTTTTATGTAAAAAAGTGATTGTGAAAGAATGAAAATTATAGACTTATCCCAAAAAATAAATATGATTTTTCCGAATACGGATTCATCACATACTGAACGTTGAATGGAATAGAGAAATCTTCACTAATTTTTATTGTTTTGGACGCCATAATACCCAAGCTAACGACACCGGCACCAGTTGTTACATACCACGCACTGCTTTTTGCCGGAGTGGCACCAATGCTTGCAGTTAATGTCGTTGATTCAATTGTAAAAGGGTAAGAGACTTGTACATATGATGAATTGTCCGGATCAAGAAGACCACCGATGACATCGTAATATGCAGCAACAGAAATCGGAAGAGATTCACCGCCAGTATAGCTTGCTCCCACTTCTATAACATGTGAGCCAGCTCCTTTTTTTGTGTTATAATCAAAAAATGTGGCCGTTGCCGGGAGGAAACTTGGGATGTAATAATCAGTCGCAATAACAGAAATTGGACCGAAAGCATAGGATGCCCATAAATCATTTTCAGCATATCCTGCGCCGGCAGCCGAATAAGAGCCCCATGCACCAACTGATAAACTGCCTGCCGTATAAGTTAATGCCGGCTGAAATGATTCAGCACTATGCAACGCCGCTCCCCGCCACACATAATGGCTGTAGATATCGGTACCTAGTTTAACCTGTGCAAGCGATGCAACAGAAAAGAACATGGTAAAAACAAAAAGAAGAAGAGTACTACGTTTCATACAACCTCCGTAAAAATTGTTAATATGGTAAAATAAGTGATGATTGACAGGATCAGACCGCCACCATCGCCCGGGATTTCTGGGAAACGGATGGTGCGTCAGGAATCATCGCACGATCCTCATGAGCGAAAATCGTGCATGATAAAGCAGCGGAGGTGGTGCTGCAGAAAAAAATTACAGAATGTGTTTCTGTAGTTCGAACTTAATAATTAAGGATAAAAACCTATAAACCTTAATTATTAAGTATTCCTGATAACAAAGATAACAAAATTAGTTTCGCTGTCAAGTACTTTTTCTAAAAAACAATCGTTCGTTGCTTTTTGACGCTGGATGCACTACATTTTCACAGATTTCACCATTCAACGGGGAGTACAATTATGCTATTGCATCATCGCTTTATCGAAACAGCAAAACGTCTGGGCGATAAAACTTATATTGTCGACCGAACAACGAACAGAAGAATTTCATATTCAAAAGCATTAATCGCTTCTCTGATGCTCTCGGAAAAACTGCAGAAGTACGATAAGGGATTTATTGGTATTATGGTCCCGACATCCGCAGGATGTATTCTTGCTTCGCTCGGAGCGTTGATGAGCGGTCGGGTTCCGGTGATGATTAACTATTCCACCATGGCGGCGAAGAATTGCGAGTATGCTCAATCGAAATGTGCCTTCCACACAATCATCACCTCCAAAGCATTGCTGGAAAAGATTCAATGCCCCGTTGTTCCTGGAATGGTATTTCTTGAAGATATTATGGAGAGCATCTCCATTATGGACAAACTTCATGCTGCGGTCCGGTCCAAATTGCCGACGGCCATACTCAAGAAAACCATAGCGCAGGGTGAAGTGGATGACAACCTTGTTATTCTTTTCACCAGTGGAAGTGAAAAGGAACCAAAGGCAGTACAATTAACCCATAAAAATATCGCCGCCAATCTCGTCAGTCTGCAAATGGTACTGGAATTCGGTGAGAAAGATATCATGCTCGGCAATCTTCCGATGTTCCATTCTTTTGGTCAAACGGCTCACTTATGGCTTCCCATCTGGTGCGGAATGACCGTCGTGACGTATGCTAATCCGCTGGACTTTAAAGGAGTAAACGATGCTGTGCGGGAAGAAAAAGTAACGATTTTTGCCGGTACGCCGAGTTTCTTCTGGGGATATGTCGGCAAGTCAAACCCGGGTGATTTTGAATCCTGCAGAATTATTCTTGCCGGAGCAGATAAGTGCCCTGATGCGCTGCGCAAAGCTTTCATGGAAAAACATAACAAAGTTATTCTCGAAGCGTACGGCTGCACGGAAACCGCACCCGGTCTTGCGCTGAACACACCCTCCCATAATCGTCCCGGCAGCGTTGGAAGAATGCTTCCGGGTGTTACACTGCGTATTGAGAATCATGAAACTGGAGAAGAGTGCGGTGTGCGAGAGACCGGGAAAATCCTTGTCAAAGGGGATAATATTATGAAAGGCTACTTTGACGATTTTGAAAATACTTCTCTTGCGTTTCGCCATGGTTATTACGACACCGGAGATATGGGTTGGCAGGATGAAGAAGGGTATTTATGGCACGTAGGACGGTTAAAACGATTTGTGAAAATCGGCGGAGAAATGATTTCTCTGATCAAAGTGGAAGATGTTCTTGAAAAATTACTCCCTCCAGAAACGAAGGTCTGCGTAGTTGAAATTCCCGATCAGACAAAAGGAGCGAAAATTGTTGCCGCCATTACGCACGCCATTGATGAAAAAGAAGTACTCAAAAAAATGGCCGAACAATTACCGAACATTGCACTGCCAAAACAGTTTGTTGTGATTCCCGATCTGCCGCAAATGGGAACAGGGAAGATTGATTTTCGCACTACTACAAATATGGTTCGAGAACTTATGGTGAAGTAATTTGTGATTGTAAAGTTTTTATCGGCGCAATACGTTCATCGGCGAATTTATAGCCGATGAACGTTTCCAAAAAATCTTCCATCTCATCCCAATAATACACAGAATATCCCCGTTTCCGCAACTCGTCTAATTGTGGTTTTTTTGTAGCGTAAATGAAGTACCTTTCTGTTCCATAAATTGACCGGGCGCTTTCCTGCTGAAATTCCTTTTCCATCGCAGCATCATGTCGCACGTATGGATTCTCTAACCAGAATGCGGGACCCATTCCGATCATGACGATGGATGAATCAGGGACAAGCGCCTGAGATATTTTCGTTCTGCGTTCTAAAAATTCTGCACGTCCATAATATTCCTTCATGACATATCCTTCCTGCACAGTGACATTTAATGTTGATTTTCCAAATTTGTGATCAATTACATCAATGGATACAAATGTGTACGACAACAATGCGATTACAGTAATTCCAAACTGTAGTCTAGAAAAAAGGAATGCACAACAAAGAAGAAGAAAAGGAATTGCAGGAATTAAATATTCACGTTCATCCGGCAGCAGAACAAAAAATGATAATCCGACTGCAACGACCGCACCCGAAACAACAAATTGATTCGCCGCCAGTGCAACGCGGATGGTAGTTCTTCTTGTGAACACAAACAGGGTAATACAACCCCATCCAATCAGTCCAAGTGAATACACCGCTCTGTATAAGAACTGACTGAACAATGTGATGAATGACCGTTCGGTTGTTCTATTGAAAAATTCCTGTGCCAAGATGTTATAGTCTTCGGACCTTAGGGCTGGAATATAACAAAGGATCGTTGTGAAAAGTGCAACACTTATAAAAATCAGAATCTGACGTCTATTCTCGAATGTAAATAACAAAAGCAATGGAACAGTATAGATAATATTTGTCATCCTTATTCCAGCCGCCAATCCCAGAATTATTCCAGCAACCGCAATGTGCCGATTCAACACACATGAAAGCGTTGCAAGAATTCCCAACAATCCCCAAATGTAATCCATCGTCACAGCGGAGTTTTTCCAAAAAATCGGGAGAAACGCAAACGCCAGCAATACCAAATCCTCATGCGGAACTTTCCATTGTTCAAGGATACTTTTGAAAACAAGTATGGACAGGATAAAAACTGCCAGGCACGCAGCATTTGAAGCAACAGAACCTCCTAGTGCAATAATCGGAGTTTGCAGAAATTCATAGAGAGGAAATCCCGGGAATCGGGAAATGTGGTATATGCCCTCATTCCACAGCATGAGTGACGTCTGAGCAATACGCCAAGCGTCGCCATCGGTTCCATATCCGCCGAAGATTAACGGAATGCGTGAAATAATTACGCCAACAATCAAAATGAAAAAGGGAACTCGAGATTTCATGATTCGCATTATACTCAATATTGTTCTTTCAACAAAATGTCCATCTGCCGAGAAAGATTTTGACTTCTTTTCGCAACTATTACTATCTTAATCGCAGTGAACAGATGAGGAATATCTATGAAAAAATTGCTTTTGATTTTTTGTTTTGTTTCGCTACTTGTTGCAGACGAAGGAATGTATCCTCTTTCCGAGATTCACAAATTGAATCTGAAAGCAAAAGGATTCAAAATTACTGCAAAAAACATCTACTATCCCAACGGAATCAGTCTGGTTGATGCCAGCGTTAATGTGGGAGGATGCAGTGCGTCGTTCATATCGGCGGAAGGATTGATTATTACGAACCATCATTGCGTATTTGGTGCCGTGCAACAAGCCAGCACAGTGCAGAACGATTACGTGAAAGACGGATTCATTGCACGAAGCCGCGAACAAGAAATTCCTGCAAAAGGTTTGACAGCAAGAATTATCGAATCATATCGTGATGTATCGAAAGAAGTATTGGCAGCGATTTCCGATACAACTGATCCGGTAGAGCGAACCAAAATTATCGATAAAAATTCTAAAGCGTTAATCGCCGGAGCGGAGAAAAAACAACAGGGGGTTATCGCGTCAGTTGCAGAAATGTTCGCGGG
>JALNZH010000348.1 GCA_023229405.1 Bacteroidota bacterium | reverse complement strand
CAGCACTCGCGCAATATTGACACCGGTCTTTTCCGTCATAGAAATTTTCCTCCTCAAATTAAGATTTGTAAGCGTCGTGCCCGCCAATCTGTGGATTGTTGTTGTACGCTATTATTGATTATTTACTGATGTTACGCAAAAAGGAAAAATGGTTCGACGCGGCGCAGAAACAGCGGTCATCCTGGGCAAATCCTTTGCTGTTTGTTCCGAAGGAATCCCTGCGGGAAAGGATGCGTTGAAGGATGACGTAACTATCTTAGCCTGCGCCTTGCTCACTATGACCGTTTTTCTTGTTTTGCGTAACGTGAGTTATTTTATCTAACTATTAAACTGCCGAAGATGGTGGTCGGTATGTTTATAAGCAAAAATTCCAATTTGTTCTTTCGTCATTGTTCCGAAAAACCAATGTACGATGTCAGGCTTTGAAAAATATTTATATTCTTCAATAAGTCCAATCCATTTTTCTCTTTCTGATGTGAAATCTCCATTGGTTTCTTTTATTCTAAGTTCGGGAGGAGTTTTTGCATTTCGCATTAATGGACGTTCATCTTTTAAGACATTTTTCAAAGCCATTTGACCAAACAAGCGACCCATGAATACCCGATTATATGTTTTCTTTCCTTAATACATTTCTTCCGATAGAGAACAATGCTTCAGCATCTGATACATATTCATTGTACCCCATTGCGCCGTGCTATTTTCATTAAGCGTATTGATTCTATGAATCAATTCATCCCTTGTTGGATTGTCAAATATTGTTTTCATAGCGCATTGTATTATCTGAGATCCCATTAGCGTACCTCGAGTTTTACGAACGATATTCTTTTAACCAAGTTGAGCCAGAGAAAACCAGTTGCCCGAATCGTCTTTAAATATTGCTTCGGTGCCGTAAAATTCTTTTTTGGGCGGTTTCGTAAATTCAACACCTTTTGCTTTTAGTTCTTCATAGGTTGCAAAGATGTCGTTGCACGTAAAAACACCGCACCCAAACGTTCCCTTTTTAACAAGTTCTGCCATTGTGTTTGCTGTTTCCTTTGTGAACATTTCGCCCGCTGTAATTGGAAATAATGTAATTTCTAATTCGGGTTGTTCGGGGGGACAAACAGTGAGCCATCGGGCATCCTTACCCATTGGGGCATCCGTTTTAACCTTAAATCCGAGTTTATTCGTGTAGAATTCGTACGCTCTGTCTTGATTAATAACATAGACGCAGACGTGTGACATTTTAGTGATCATATCTTCTCCTTTTAAAATTGTTTTACAAAGATACGGTATACATGCGCGTTTGATTTCTCGAAAATTGCTATTTTTTCATCCAGCCATGTTTTTCGGCAAAGCAGCCCGGAACAAAGGTTAAGGGCGATTCTGCAATTTCAATTTTTATTTTTTGCTGCTGTGCTGCGTATGCGGAAGGGGTGATGCCGACAATGCGTTTGAACAATCCGCTGAAGGAACTGAAACTTTCAAATCCTACAGCGTAGCAGACTTCTGAAACAGGAATATCGGACTTCAATAATTGCATTGATTGTTCAATTCTTACTACGGTCAAATATTGATGAGGGGTCTTGCCGTATATCTTTCTGAACAGCCGGATGAAATGGAATTTTGAAAAGTACGCCTCGTCGGCAATGTTGTTAACGTCAATGGCACTTGCATAGTGACTGTCAATAAAAAGTTTTGCCTGAACAATGCGTCGGTATAAATACATTTTTGGATATTGTTCTGATGTCATTGTTGTCTGTATGGTTTACGGGTAAAGAATAAATGATGGTAATCAAATTTCATCTTCATCAATGATCATTTGAATCAACCACCGGTTTGATGTCGATCACCGGAGTTCCATCAATTGCTTCAATCGGACCGATATATAAACGATCCGGATGGATCTCCAACACTGTTGTGCGGTGAAGCCCGAGTGGATTTGGGCGATCAGGCGAGCGTGTCAAGAATACACCTGTAAGAGGATTAGATCGGTCGCCCCTTGGATGAACTTTAAGCACATCTCTCTGCGCTTGATGAAACCAAGTGATAATAATAATTTCGTATCCAACCTGCAATCGATGCAGTCCCTCCATATATGAAGGTAAAAAGTCGAGAAACGCATTTGGTGCACCTTCTGTATAAAACAACGGTGCCTCTTCTCGTTTCGTAATTTCGGATCGAATCACACCGATCGGTTTAAGCAACATTGTTTTCATCTCTTTCCTTCTATTTCTACAGCAGACGTTCAATCTTTTCCCGAATGCTTTGCCGCTCTGTTTCCGTTTTGGCCAATGCTTGTGCTTTATGATAATTGAATGTTGATTTTACCTTATCACTGGTTGAATAGAGTTCACCAAGCAGCAGATAATAAAAATGATTGTTTTCCAGCCGTAATTGTTCGGCTTCGACTAGAGCAGCTTGGGGTCCAGTTGTCTTATATAAAGCAAAAATTCTGTTCAGCGCTGCGCCGGGAGAATAATTAATGAGAAGCAGCTGATCATACAAACGTAAAATATCTTCCCACTTTTCTGCTGTGTCTTCCTTAATGCAGTGCCAATAGGCAATTCGTGCTTCTATATGATATGAGCTTAATTCATTCCCTTGTGCCGAACGGCCTAAAAAGTGCATCCCCCGGTGGATTAATTCTTTATCCCATAACGCATTATTTTGCTGTTCATAGAGAATAAAAGAATCATCATTGGTTTTTCTTGCTTCAAATCGCGATGCATGAAAACACATCAGCGCCATCAGCGCATTTGTTTTGGGAAGATTTGTCCCTTCATAATCCGTCAGCATCACGCCCAAACGCATTGCTTCAATGCATAAGTCTTTTTGTAAGATCTGATTTTGAGTTTTGGAATAATATCCTTCGTTAAACAACAGATAAATAATGTGCAGCACGTTGTTGAGACGGCTGGTTAATTCATCTTCCGGCGGAAGTTCCATCGATATTTTTTCGGTGCGGAGTTTTTCTTTTGCTCTGAACAATCGCTTATTGATCGTCTCTTTACTTGTGAAAAATGCTTCAGCAATTTCGTCAATGCCAAAACCGCACAGAATCCGCAGCGCTAATCCAATTTGTGCTTCGCTGGCGATGGAGGGATTGCAGACAGCGAACATCATTTGCAACTGACTGTCTTTAATATTTTCGTTGGAAAAATTTACCTCGGTAATTTCATTTTCCGCATCCATTGTCAACCGTACTTCCGGAATTACTTTTTGTTCAAAGATTTTATTCCGCCGGAAATGGGAGAGTGTTTTTTGTTTGGCAACAGCATAGAGCCAAGCGGTGGGATTTTCAGGAAGGCCGTTCTTTTTCCATGTTTCTGCCGCCTGCAAAAATGTTTCGCTTACAATATCTTCCGCAGTTTCAATATGCTGCAATCCAAACAATCTGCTGATGACAGCAACCATTTTGGAAAATTCTTGCTGGAATAATTGTTTTAGAGGTTCGTGATCCATTCTAAAAATTTAATTGTCGTCATTCTGAACGAAGTCCCGATTATTTTATCGGGACGGAGTGAAGAATCTGGTTTGCGCACGGGGTTTTATTCCCAACGCCGCTGGCAGATTCTTCCGCTTCACTTTGCCCAGTGTCAGCGTCAGAATGACGCAGGATGATTATTTTTTAAAACACGTTATCCAATCACTGCGCGTATCTCAA
>JALNZH010000347.1 GCA_023229405.1 Bacteroidota bacterium | reverse complement strand
CGTGATAGTATGGCACAGGTACGCGATTACAAGCGAGAGTACGCGATATACCATGGTAAACCTGAGCAGATAGCTCGACGGTCTGCGCGCAATAAGTCACGTCGAAAACTTGCGAGGCAGGGGCTGGTACACAAAGGCGATGGTATGGACGTGCACCATAAAGATCATAATACGGCAGATATGAGCCGCAGTAACCTAGCGGTAATTCCAAAAAGCAAAAACAGGAGTATTAAGTGATGGGACAGATCATGGATTTTATCAAGAAGTGGCAGACACCGAATGGCCAGGGGGCACCTAAGCAAGGGCTTAAACCGAAGGCTGAAGCTGAGCCTGTACCGCCTACTAAAGAGGCAGTACAAGCCCAGATTAAAAGAGAACAGGACCCAAATACCAAAATGACTGCGCGAGAACAACTCGCAATACTGGACAGAAAATAAATTAAATAAAGTACAACAGTATCCCAGTTTCAGAGGCCATATTATATACCAGGTCTTTATTCCATGAGGACCTGGTATGCTTCGTCGTAACACTTGTCACAACACGCTTAATACCGCCTTGTTGGATTATGGCGCCCATGCACTGTGTACATGGCAAACAAGGCCATACATAGATGGTATCTCCTAATCCCCGCGCTGCGAATATCGCGTTAAGTTCAGCGTGAATAATGAGCGGAAGTTTTGCATTCTTGTCTTTCAGGATCTTTTCATCATCCATTACCCCTCTGGGCAGTCCATTAAATCCGATACCTCGTACATAGTTTGCATCTGTTATTACTGCGCCTACTTGTTTATTCGGGTCTTTTGACCAGGTAGAGATAAGTTTGGCGAGCTCAAGATATCGATGATCCCACTTTTGGCTCATCTTAGCACCTCTTTCTCAATTCTGTTTAGCGCTGCGATAGCTTTACGGTGGTCATACGCGTTTATAGCGTTTCGCAAAGCTTGTATATCATTAAGTATGTCATTATACATAAATTGTTTGATGGTTTCGACAAGGCGTTTCTTGCCGTCTTCTAATGAGCTGTACAGAAACTCTTCACGCGTAATACCAACTTCTGCAAACCACTTTAACTCAAGCCTATATAAAGTGGCATAATTTCCTTTGTCCTCTTTAGTCATAAGCCTTATATCTACTGGCGCAAAAGTTAAAGGGCCTTCGATAGGCACCTTACCAAGTACATATGTTTCAATATGCTTCATAAGTGCTGTCATTCTGTGTTCTCCTCTTGCATTTCTACACCGATTAACGACATAGCGATTACCGCGGCATGTTCATGCTTGTCCAGATAATCTTTGAGTTCCACATAGCACTCCTCAATTTGTGTCCGCTGGTCGATAGGCATTACAGATATCAAACCGCGCAGCATAGTAGCTCCAGGTCCTATTGGCTTAGTCGGTGCATAAGTGCTCATCCTAAAATCTCCTTTCGCATTTCTGTTAAAAGTTTTTTACATTCTGATATATCTGCTTTATATACCGCAATTTCCAGATCATAAAGTATGTCGAGTAATTCGCCGTATATACTATGTTTAAACCATAACAGAGCGTGCTTTTTTGCGTCCAGTAAATCTACGACATTAGCACAAGTAGCTTCATATTCTGCTGCTATAGTTAATTTATACCGTTTTCCTGTTTCGACTTGAGAAAGGCTTCCTTGTATATCAAAATTACTTGGCAATGCTTTATCTCTATAGCTACCTATTACTTGTGCTTCAACCGCATTCATAAATTTTGTCATATTATTCTCCTCTACGTACGCCTGCACAAGATGGACAAAATGCCACAATCTGTATTGGCGCATCTTTTGGTGCCTCTCTGGGCGCTGTATCAGTAGATGACCATACTTTTACTTTTTCAGTGTGCGGTGGTGATTCATCTGACCAAAAACGCATATTACAACCAGCGCATATATACATCATATATCTATTATCTCCCCTTTGTGATACGCATTAATGTAGTCGAGCATAGCTTGCTGGCCTTTAGCCTTATTTCTAAGACTGGCTGCAATGGCAACATCTATAGTAGACTTCATAATAAGATGACTCATAACTACGTTATCAGCTTCCTGGCCTTGACGCGCAAGACGACCGCCAAGTTGTTCATACTGCTCGCCGCTCCACGGTATACCAAACCATAGTATGTGATTGCCGCCTGTCTGCATATTCATTCCATGCGAGATGCTTTTCGGATGACATAAGAGCAGCGGTAGCTCTCTTCTGTTCCAAGCATTGACCAACCGCGTGGCTTCAGTGTTGGATACGCCTCCTCGAATGACTGGAGTACCTGGAAACGCTTTACATATAAGATCCAGTTCAAATATAAACTGGATCGCGCATAAAATCGGCGTGCCATCTGACGCCTCGACAAGTTCTTTAAGAGCTTCAACTTTTTCAGTGTGGAGTACTTCATAAGTTCCTTTCGTGTCAGTGTATAAAGCGCCTTGTATGAACTGGCGTAGTTTCATTGATAACGCCATGCTATTAAACACCTCGATAGCCTTATTCTCAGAAAGCCGCAGAAAATAATCTTCTTCTAACGCATTATACATTTTTTGGAGTTTAGGCGGAAGAGTCAGCTTAATAAAATTGTATATAACTGGTGGTAATTTGATGTGCTCTGACGGGTCAAGAGTAAAAGTAATATCACGTATGCGTTTGTGAATAATAGCTGCAACACCAGGACTTTTAATAGTCCATACCCGGCCGTCTTTATCTTGTGGGTCAAAGTACCGTACTTGGTATTCACCAAAAGAACTGTGTAGTCGTACTCCGCCATCAAGAAAGAAATACTGTGTCCAGAGGTTAAGCATAGAGTTAGGCATAGGAGTACCACTAAGTACCATTTTTCCTTTTGGGAACATCTCGCGCATAGCCCGTAGTTTCTTCCAACGCTTTGTCTTGCTGTCTTTAATCATCGTTCCTTCATCAATGATTATTGCGTCAAATGGAATACACTTCATTTTCTTTAGAGCTTCATACAGCCACACAATACTTTCAAAATTCGTAAGGTATATATTGACTTTCTTGTGTAGCTGTGTGAGTTTATCGGGGCCATGCACAATTGTATAAGTGAGACCAGGTGCCCACTTCTCTATTTCCGCAGGCCATGTATTATACATGACCTTAATGGGCGCTATGACCAGAGTGGCTTTTGGCTCTATATTGAGGATCCACATTAGGGATACAAGCGTCTTACCAAGCCCCATCTTCAGAGCTTGATAAGAGTCACGGTTGTTAAGTGAGAACTCAAGTGCCCTGGCTTGGTAGCCATGCGCTTTTGGGTGTACGATTATTTCGTGCATATTGGCCTTTATGACTTTAAGTACTGATCGACTATAAGTTCCTGTTGACGGGCTTCTTCTTGAGCTTTACGGTACTCAGAGCCTTCGCCATCTCGTTCAATTGGCTCAAGCGTATTCATCAGCATGGTATACTCAGTTTCAATCTGCCTATACCGGTTAAATGTATATAAGTCCAATATGACATAGTCTGTATGGTAACTTAGCCACATTAGCAGCTTTCGCTTTAGCCATGCTTTTAGCCGTTTCTTTAGTGTGTAGTATATCATTTTACACACTCTATGCACAGTGTCGCGTCATTCGAGTACCGTTTATAACTTGCGCGTGTAATAAGTTTTTTATGACCACAAGACATAGTTACAGTACAGTACCAACGATTTATATT
>JALNZH010000346.1 GCA_023229405.1 Bacteroidota bacterium | reverse complement strand
TAAATGGGAAAAAAAGGTGGAATCGGTCGTAAAGAGAAAAGGCATAGCATGGTGAAGTGACAATCGGAGCAAGTTGTCTTTTTTTGATGGGAAAAATTATTCCGTTATCAGACGAACGGGTAAATAAGGAACAAGAACTTTCCCGCACGCATTGGTCTGCCGTTGCGAAGATCGATGGGGCACCGCAGCGTGCGTGCGCGGATGATAATATCATCTCCGATGCGCGAGGAAAAGAGGTTGTCGATTTCATGCCGCAGTATCACCCAGGCAACCAATTGCTGTTCATCCGAAATTGCAGAGGCCGCTTCCTGCAACCGGCGAAGGTGCACAATGTTGTTTACATGCACCATCACAATAATTTCGTCAGGAACAACGGTGATGGAAATAACAAAACGTTCGGTAGATGGATCGGAGGAAATACATTCTGCCATCTTAAAACCATCGGCGTTATTGGCCGAACAAATCCGTTTGTCTGCGGTCGAACGTGAAATATACCTACAGCATCTTCTAAATGTCAGCAGAAGATGAAATGTTGCGGATCGTACGGGCAAACGAGGTATTGCCGGATATAAATTCCGATAACGACAAAATTTGTGTCGGTACGAATTGCATCGACAATGGAGAAGAAGAAATAACTGGGTAGTAAGTAACGGTTATACCGCCGGCTCCTGCTGGCTGATGCAGTGAAGTGTTCCAAGTCCCCACACTAAATCGACGCAGTCGATGCCGATCACTGCGCGGCCGGGGAATTGCGCTTCTATGATATTAAGCGCTTTCAAATCGTTGGGATGATTGAAGACCGGAACGAAGACGAATCCGTTGCCGATTAAAAAGTTTGCATAACTGGCGGGAAGACGCTGTCCTTCATACTCCACCACTCCCGGCATCGGCAGTTCAATAATAGTAAACGGCTTATTGTCCTGATCCGTCAGTGTACGGAGCAGTTTCAGATTCTCTTGCAAGATCTCGTAGTTTTCATCCGTCGGATCTTCTTCTACGCAGGTGACAATGGTGGTCGGATTAACAAAGCGGGCAAGATCGTCAATATGTCCGTCCGTATCATCCCCCACAATACCGTCATTCAGCCAGAGAATTTTTTCCTGTCCGTAATATTCTTTTAGATACGTTTCAATTTGTTCCTGATTCAGTTGAGGATTCCGATTCTTATTCAATAGACACGCTTTCGTGGTGAGCAAGCATCCTTTTCCGTTCACATCAATGGCTCCCCCTTCCATCACAATGCCGGGAAGAAACAGCGGAATGTTGTAGTGTTCGGCAATTTTTGTCGGAACAACATCATCCAGATCGAATGGGGGATACTTCCCGCCCCACGCATTGTATCCCCAATCTACAATCGCTTTTTTGTTCTGCGCGGAAGGATTAATGACAAATGCCGGACCGTGATCGCGGCACCATGCATCGTTCGTCGGAATTCTGTAGAGCGTGAACCGGTCCGCCGGAACACCAGCCAGGGTCAGACGTGATGTGACATCATCGAACATCTCGTCATCTTTCACGTTGATATTCACATGCTGAAAGCGCGCGATGGTTTTTACGATGTTAGTATAAATGTACGGAACAGGTTCGAATTTCTCAGGCCATGATTCCAGTTTGTGAGCCCAGGAGAGCCAGGTAGCGGTTTGCGGTTCCCATTCTGCGGGAAATCTGTAGCCGAGTTGTTTTGGTGTTTTCATAATTGTTATAACTACAGAGACACAAAGACACAAAAATAATTACCGTGCCGTTGTGTCTCTGTAGTAAAAAAATTAGTCAATAAATCGTTTGGTGATATCTGAATATGCATCGATGCGCCGGTCGCGGAGGAATGGCCAGTGAATGCGCGCAGCGCTAACACGGGCGAGATCGACCGGAACAACATTCACTTCTTCTTTATCGTGCGATGCTTTGAAGAGAAGTTCACCCTGATTTCCGGCAACAAACGATCCACCCCAGAAAGTTTGATTCCCTTCGTGTCCCACTCGATTAACGGCAACAACGGGAATGCCGTTTGCCACGGCATGTGCGCGCTGAATGGTTTCCCACGCGTCATGTTGAATTTTGTTCACCGCCGGATTTTCACCATCCGCCCAGCCGATAGCTGTTGGATAAAAAAGAATTTCGGCACCTGTCAGCGCCGTAAGGCGCGCCGCTTCCGGATACCACTGATCCCAGCAGATAAGCACGCCGAGTTTCCCGAATTTTGTATCGAAGGATTTGAAGCCGAGATCGCCGGGAGTGAAATAAAATTTTTCGTAATACGCCGGATCATCCGGAATATGCATCTTGCGGTATTTTCCCAAATACGATCCGTCGGCATCGATCACCACGGTGGTGTTGTGATAAATTCCTTCCGTCCGTTTTTCGAACAGCGATGCGATGATCACCACGCCGAGCTCTTTGGCGAGCGGCTGCAATGTGTCGGTGGAAGGGCCGGGAATAGCTTCCGCCAGTGTGAACGGCGCATACTCCTCTTTATCGCAAAAGTAGAGTGATGTAAAGAGTTCCTGCAAACAGACGATGTTTGCCCCCTTGGAAGCAGCAGCGCGGATTCCATTAACTGCTTTGGTCATGTTTGAAGCAACGTCTGCGGAGCAACGTGTTTGCACCAGACCGATATGTACTGTACGGGCTGTTTTCATTATACTGCCGATGATTTCCGATCAGTGAGATGATACATGTGAATAATTGATTTCAGTGTGTCCCGTAAAATCGGTTTCGATACCACCATATCTGCAGATTCAACAACAGGGTGTTTCGATTTCAACTGTCCGGTATATCCGGTAATCAATACGCAATACGGTGCGTTGGGCTGCTGCTTTACAATGTTGATAATTTGTAAACCATCCAGTCCCGGAAGAATATAATCGCACAGGAGTATGTCGATGGTTTCATGTTTCAGCACTTCCTGTGCGCCATGTTCATTCACCGCGAGAAACACACGATGCTTATCCAACAAAAGCGCGTTCCTCATATAGACAGTCAACGAAATATCGTCGTCGACGATCAAAATGGAGAGCGGTTGTTTGTTTTTCGTACTGGGCATTTATGCTTTTCCGAAACAAATGCTGGCGTTTGTGCCGCCGAATCCGAAGCCGTTGGAAAGCGCGTATCGAATTTCTTTTTTCCGCGCAACATTCGGAACATAATCCAGATCGCATTTGGGATCGGGATTATCCAGATTAATCGTCGGAGGAATAATTCCTTCTTGTAAAGCGAGAATGGTTAGCGCCGCTTCGATGGCGCCGGCAGCGCCAAGCAGATGTCCGTGCATGGATTTGGTAGAACTGACCATGATTTTTTTCGCATGATCGCCGAAGAGGCGTTTGATGGCCTTTGTTTCCGCAACATCGCCAAGGCCGGTTGACGTGCCGTGTGCATTTACGTAATCGATATCTTCCGGCTTCAGTCCGGAGTATTGCACTGCCAGTTTCATTGCACGCATGGCGCCGTCACCGTCTTCGGGCGGAGCGGTAAAATGATATGCATCGGAAGTCATGCCGACGCCGAGAATTCTTCCGTAAATCTTTGCGCCGCGTTGTTTCGCATGCTCTTCTTCTTCAATCACAAAAGCGCCAGCGCCTTCTCCCAGGACAAATCCGTCACGGTCTATATCGAACGGACGTGATGCGCGTTGCGGCTCGTCATTCCGTTTGCTCATAGCGCGCGCGGAACAGAATCCTGCTATACCGATCTCTGTGATG
>JALNZH010000345.1 GCA_023229405.1 Bacteroidota bacterium | reverse complement strand
AAGATGGCGTCGCCGGCAGTGTGACTGCTGTGCTCACGGATACTCTCTATACGCTGACAAAATTGGTCACACTGTCAGGACCGATCAACGGTACGAATCAAGCCAATAGAATTCTTATTACACCGGAAACGGGAAAGAATGTCACCATCACTTCCAGTCTTGCATATGTGTTGAGGCTGTTGGATGCGAACAACGTTACAATAGACGGGGTGAATGCCAATGGCACATCTTTATATATCAGATCGACCGGAACTGCCGGTATTCAGTTTGAAGGAAATTCTGACAATAACATCGTTCAGAATACAACACTCCGGGCATCAAATATTGCAATCAACTTCACTTCGTTGGATGCATTGAAGACTCCGGATAATAACCTCATTCAGAACAATAATTTTACTCGAGCGGGTCTCGGCGTCTATTTGATGAATGTAGGAAATACCTCATCGGTAGTGGCATTCAATAACCGGATAACGAATAATAGTTTTGTTTATTCGTATCAGGTGTTTGCAGATTCGATGTTTAATTCTGCAGCTGTTCTCGTGAATAATGCTGTAGGAACATGGGTGGACAACAATACCATTGGCAACATTATTAATGTCATCACTGTTGCGCGGCCAGCCGGTATTATCACATCGAACATTATTCGTGAAACAAAAATATTTAACAATAGAATTTCTGGCATCACCCATCCGAACAGCTATGATGTAAGTGCCGCGTATGGCATTAACCTGGATTCTAAAACAGGAACTCCAACACACTCGCTAGTCTATAATAATATGATCACCGGTATTGACGATCGTACGCAGGGTAATGGATTGGGTTCTATCGGAATCAGAGCAGGTACTGGTCAGAATGATACGATTGCCTATAATACCGTACTCATGGTTGATTCAACGGGTCAATTCAGCGCGGCAATGTACAGCACCTGGTCAACGGATGTAAAACGTTCGCAAGTGTGGCTGAACAATAACGGGATCAATCTGCGTAAACCATTCTTGAAAAACGCTCGGAGCTTTGCGTTCTTGATGGATGATTCTGTCTCGAATATTGTTGCTAATAACAATAACTGGTACTCTATCAGCGAACCGAATATGTTTGTTGCGGGTTATGGGAGTGGATCGCTGTATACAGCACTTTCCGATTGGCAAAAGCGGGGACAGGATATCAATAGCATCTCCGTCAACGCAAATTTCCTGTCGCCGACTAATCTGCATATCGATTCAACGAAAGCAACGCTGATTTATAGCGGCGGAACACCGGTTTCGGGAATTTTTGCGGACATCGATGGACAACTGCGCAATCCGTTCAAACCATGCATCGGCGCCGATGAATTTATTGGTTTGGTATCGGAAAACGATATTGGTGCAACAACCATCCAGCGGTTGGTATCGAGCGACACATTGAAATTTCGAGTGCTCGTACGGAACTATGGTGCGTCGGTGCAGAATACCTACTCGATTCAATACACCGGAGATACAACGGCCATCAGCGGATCGGTGAATAACGCACGTCCGTTGCTCGTCGGCGGAACAGACACCCTGTATATCTTCTGGCCGAAACCGGCGCAAGGCATTCATGAGTTGAAAGTCTGGACGGTGCTGGCGAACGATCAGGATCATACGAACGATACAGCGGTTGCGAACATTTTTGTAAGCACCGGTTGGACATTGAATGTTTCGGGAACAGTGAACCATCTGCAAAGCATCAAGGCTGTGAATGAAAATGTTGCATGGGCTGCCGGTGAAGGGCCGAAAGTACTTCGGACGACCGACGGCGGTGCAACATGGATGTCAATCAGCACAGGTTCTATTCCCGGCAGCATCTATAATATTGAAGCGGTGAATGAAAATGTTGCAATGGTCTGCTCTAATCCATCCGGTCAGGCGGCGCAGATTCTCCGGACAACGAATGGCGGTACCAGTTGGTCGAGTGTTTTCTCCGATGCAGGAGGATTTATTAATGCGGTGAAGATGTACAGCACCACCGGTGGATATGCCGTCGGAGATCCCATCAGCAAATCGTTCTCGGTATTGAAAACAACCGACGCCGGCGCCACATGGAACCGGACAGCGGTTCAGCCTTCTCGCTTAACGAATCTGTCCCAGCCGGAATACGGTCTCAATAACAGTCTTTTCGTCTTCGGTCAAAATACTGCCTGGTTCGGTACAACTTACGGACGGGTAATTCGTACCACCGATGGCGGAGCTTCGTGGGAAGCGTCGCAAACGCCGATTAATGGCGAAGTTGACCGCGTAGTCTTCAACGGGACAAAATACGGCGTGGCGGGCGGACTTGATGCACTGGTAAGAACAACGGATGGCGGTGTAACTTGGTCGCCGATATCACTGGGTGGATCCGGATATGTTCTCGGACTTGGCAGTATCGGCAACACCTTCTGGGCGGCTCAGGGGCACGATGTATTTATCAGTTTTGACCTTGGGAAAACGTGGCTGGTAACATTTGTTGGTGCATCTGAATTTATCCGAGATATAAGCTTTGTTGGAGGTGCATCGTATCAGCGTGGCTGGGCAGTGGGAGAAGGCGGGCTCATTATTACCTATCATAACAGTTGGACCGGAGTGGAGGATATGCTTGCAGGAATACCGACCGAGTTTGCGCTCGATCAGAATTTCCCGAATCCGTTCAATCCGACGACAACAATAAAATTTGCACTGCCAAGTGATGCGAGAGTTTCGGTTAAGGTATATGATGTTCTCGGACGTGAAGTGAGGTCATTGCTGAATGAACAAACGGCTGCCGGTTATCACAAAGTAGAATGGAACGGCCGGAATGAAATGAACCAGCATGTCGCATCAGGAATGTATATTTACCGAATTGAAGCAGGCAGCTTCACGGCAACGAAAAAAATGTTGTTGTTGAAATAGGATCTGCACATAAATAAACGGGGGCTCGTCCCAATGATGAGCTCCTTGTTTTTTTTGAACCCAGGAGAACGGAATGTTGATATCAACGAGAAATATCATAACACTGCTGATCGCTGTAGGCATCGGTTGTTCGCTGCTCAGTGCCGGCAACACACGACAATCGGCAGAACAGAAACCGGAAACCATTCCCGGAGTGCTGTATGTGAAACTGAAGGGCACCGCGGGTGATGCCGCTGTGACAAATGCATTGCTACCGCTGATGCAACAATATCACGTCCGTACGGTTACCGCGATGTTTCAGGCACAGGCAAAAAATATCGATGATCGATTTTCCCGCTGGGTAAAGGTCACCTTTCCGGAATATTACGAAGTGCAGAATGCAGCAAAGGATTTCACTAATGATCCATCGGTCGAATATGCAGAACCATCGTATGTGTATCATACCGACACGACGATCGTTCCGAACGATCCTTCGTACTCCTCCATGTATAATCTGAAAAAGGTATTGGCAGAACAAGCATGGGGAGTTTCTACCGGTGATACGTCCATTGTCATCGGTATCTGTGATTCAGGAATGGATTACACCCATGAAGATCTTTCAGGAAATCTCTTCTATAATGCCGGTGAAGTAGGGACGGATAATCTTGGGAAAGATAAACGTTCGAACGGCAAGGACGATGATGGAAATGGTTTTATCGATGACTGGCGCGGATGGGATTTTGTGGGGACCACAAACACGACATTCACTCAGGACAATGATCCGCATCCCTACGGGGGAAATCCGCACGGCACACACGTTGCTGGAACGGCATCGGCGGCAACC
>JALNZH010000022.1 GCA_023229405.1 Bacteroidota bacterium | reverse complement strand
CCCATCCGGTAAAACGATTCTCAAGATTCCATTGTGATTCACCGTGGCGAATCAAGATCAACTTTGTCATTGTATTTCGTATCCTTTCAAAAATAAAAAACCACGACGAAATATACTATTTAATCGCGGTTGAAGAAAGTATCAGATTCAATCTGCTGAATTGTAGAACGGCTCTATCTGCTAATATACAGAGATCATTCCCGATAATTACCAAGGAGGATCTTATAACAGATACCCGAACAGAACTTACGGGCATGACGTTAGAGTTTCGATATTGCATTATTTACTTGATGTTAAAATATTTTGCTTCGGGATGATGCACGACGATTGCATCGGTGGATTGTTCAGGTTCGAGCATAAACTCATCCGTCATATGAACGCCGATTCGCTCCGGCTGCAGCAGCTGGAACAGTTTTGTGTGATCTTCCAGATTCGGACACGCAGGATAGCCGAAACTGTACCGCGATCCCTGATAGCCCTGACTGAATAATCGTTTAATTTCAGGAGCATCCTTCCCGGCTATGCCGAGCTCCTCACGGATCTTCTTGTGCCATAACTCGGCAAGTGCTTCCGCTGATTCCACGCTTAATCCATGGAAATAGAGATATTCTTTATAGTCATTGGCTGCATATAATTTCGCCGAATGTTCTGATGCTTTCTTTCCCATGGTGACTAAATGAAATGGTACCACGTCGATCTTCCCGGATTCTTTCGGGGAAAAATAATCGGCAAGACAAAGAAATCGATCGTCTTTTTGTCGAGGGAATGTAAACCGCAGCCTCTCGGTCTTCAAATCATCGTTGTAAATAATCAGATCGTTTCCGTCTGAATTGCATGGGAAATATCCATACACAACTTTCGGCTGCAGCAGTTGCTCACGTTTTGTCTGTTCTTTTAATCGTTCAAGATCGGGGCGAACTTTGGTATCCACTTCCGTCCGATATTCTTCTTCGGAACGTTTTCCTTTGCGAACCTGCCACTGCCCTTTAATGAGTGCCGCTTCATTGATATACTCGAATATCTCATCCAGCGAAATGTTCTCCACCGTTTTCGAACCCCAGAATGGCGGTTTCGGCAGTATCCCTACCGTCGAAACTTTGGACTTCGTCTTCGTTTCGGGATGTTCTTTCAGCGCAGCGGCGATCTTTGCTTCGGATCCCGTCAACAGTTCTTCACTATCTTCTTCAGAAACAGTTTGGCCGTTAGTTGATGAAAAAAAACTTTCGGCTCCTTTGGTCTTTAACTGTTCCATAAACCGTAAACCGTCGAATGCATCGCTTGCATAGACCACCGCCCCTTTATACAGCGAACGAAGATCGTTCTCCACAAACCGGCGCGTTAATGCAGCACCGCCGAGCACCACCGGAGGAGTTAAACCGCGTTCATTCATCAGTTCGAGATTTTCTTTCATGATGGCGGTTGATTTCACCAGTAGTCCGCTCATGCCAATTGCATCCGCTTTGTGTTCCGTCCATGCATTAAGAATATTCTCCAGCGGTTGTTTAATACCGAGATTATATACTTTGTAGCCATTATTCGTCAGGATAATGTCGACAAGGTTTTTCCCGATATCATGAACATCCCCTTTCACTGTTGCGAGAACCATCGAACCCTTATTGGTCGCATCGGTTTTTTCCATGAATTGTTCAAGGTAAGCAACGGAAGCTTTCATTGTTTCGGCGGACTGCAGAACAAACGGAAGTTGCATTTCACCCCGTCCGAACAAATCGCCGACTACTTTCATTCCATCCAGCAGAATCTCATTAATTATCTGCAGCGGCGTGAATTTTTTCATCGCGTCATCCAAATCGATATTCACATTCATCTTCTCGCCGTCGATGATGCGGTTCTTCAGAATCTCTTCGATCGTTCCGGCACGTTCCTTCTTTTCCGCCTTCATATCCGATTTTTTGTCGGCGTAGAATGCCATCAGTTCCGTCAACGGATCGTAGACGCATTGTTCCCCTTCGAACTTCCGTTCGTCGAACACGAGCTGTTTACACAATTCGCGTCCCCGGTCGTCAATCTTATACAACGGTTTAATCTTCTGAGCATTAACGATCGCCTGGGATAATCCTGCTTCGATAGCGTAATGCAGAAAGACCGAATTCAGATCGTGCCGGATATGAGGCGAAAGACCGAACGAGATGTTACTGACACCAAGAACGAATCCCACCTCAGGATATTCCGCCTTGATCAATTTTATCGCCTCGATCGTTTCGATCCCCGCTTTGCGAAATTCTTCGTCACCGCTTCCGAGTGTAAAGGTGAGCGTATCAAAAATCAGATCGCTGGGATGCATTCCGTATTTGTTCACCACAAGGTCATATATTCGTTTTGCGATAGCGAATTTATCCTTTGACGTCTTAGCCATGCCTCGTTCATCGATCGTCAGAGCGACGACCGCTGCGCCGTACCGTTTGCACAACGGAATAACATGATCGATCCGTTCTTCACCATCTTCCATGTTAATGGAATTAACGATCGCTTTACCTGCGCATAATTGCAGCGCCGCTTCTATCACATTTGCTTCTGTGGAATCAATGACGAGCGGGAGAGGAACTTGGGTATTCAGCCGGGTAACAAACTCCTTCATATCCCGCACTTCATCCCGGCCGACGTAGGCGACGCAAACATCCAGCACATGCGCCCCTTCTTTGATCGCTTCCTTCGCCATCATTACCATACCATCGTAATCTTCTTTTTGAAGAAGTTCACGAAATTTTTTGGACCCGTTCGCATTTGTCCGCTCGCCGACAATCAGCGGCGCCGGCTTCATCTCCATCGTAACGCTTGAATACAAACTCGAAACAGACGGCTGGTATTCGATCGTCCGTTGTTTGGGTGAAAAAGCGCTCATTGCCGCAACGACTGCTTTTAAATGATCAGGGCGAGTACCACAACAGCCGCCCACAACGTTCACGCCAAAATCTTTTACGAAGTGCGTTAACCATTGTACCATTTCATCGGGTGAGAGATGATAATGCGCCACGCCACCGACATTTTCCGGAAGTCCGGCATTCGGAATACATGAAACAGGAATACGGGAATTCTGCGTGAGGTAGCGAATGTGTTCGGACATTTCTTTCGGACCGGTAGCGCAATTCATACCGATGACGGAAATATCGTATGGTTCGAGCGCCGTCAATGCGGCGTTGACCTCTGTCCCCATTAACATCGTCCCCATCGTTTCGATGGTGATGGAACTGATAACGGGAAGTTTTATTTTCTTGTCACTGAAATATCGGAATGCTGCGCCGAGTGCTGCTTTTACCTGCAGAAGATCCTGCGAAGTTTCTACGATCAAAAGGTCCGCACCGCCGTCAACGAGTCCGGCTACTTGTTCATAATAGGACTTCTCCATTTCGGAGAAAGAAATATGTCCGAGTGAAGGAAGTTTTGTTGTCGGCCCAATAGAACCGGCAACAAATCGCGGATGTGCATCGGTCGAAAATTCGCGGGTCACTTTCTTTGCCAGTACTGCACCAAGTTTGCTGATCTCATAGGCACGATCCTGAATTCCATATTCCGCCAGAACGATCGATGATGATCCAAACGTGTCCGTTTCTATCACATCCACACCGGCTTCCAAGAAGTCGTGATGGACCTTTTCGATCGCATCCGGTTTCGTGACCAGAAGATATTCGTTGCATCCATTAAAATGCTCACCGCCAAAATCATCAGCGGTGAGATTCTGAGTCTGGATGTTCGTCCCCATTGCGCCGTCGAAAACGACGATCTTTTCTTTTAATATTTGTTCGAATGTTTTAGCCATATAATTCATCTTCAAACGTTCTGCATATTGGCCATGGATAATTCCATGACATAAAATGAAAAACCCCGACACCATTCAATGAATGCGCCGGGGTACAAGACAAATTCTACCTTCGACGCTTTAGCAATTTATCATAAATTGAGTGGCTGCAAGCTGTCGTGTTCAAATCGCCACTGGATAAATTTACAGAAATTCACTTTCAATTACAACTTTAGGATGTTCAGATATCAAATTACTTTATACATTTGGACAAATTCTTCGATACCCTTAACATTTATTGGTGTCAGTTCCTCAAAATTGAATAGTAATTGCGATTTTTCAAATGATGGGACGTCAACAAGTGTCTCGTTTGCCCTGGCTAAGCCGCATAATCGTGCCGACAAGTTTACCGATCGTCCGATCACCGTATAATCCATTCTTCTACCGGAACCAAAATTACCTACAATCACTTCCCCCGTTGAAATACCTATTCCCAGACCGGAACTCTCAAAGACGGATCTGAACTCTTCATCTGATTTTATTAATTCTTCGAATCCTTTGTGCATATCCAGCGCTGCCGAAATTGCCCTCACAGGGTCATTCCCTGGTTCCAATCGAAATAATGCGAGTACTGCATCACCGATAAACTTATCCACAATGCCAGAATGTTTGGAAATAATATCGGACATGATGGAATAAAATCGATTTAGGGCAGAAACCAAATGTTCCGGTTCATTCCTTTCACTGATCGCGGTAAAACCGCGAATGTCTGCCGAAAGTATCGTTAACAATTTCCTTTCGCCTTTCGTATGAAAATGTTTTTCAGAATTCAACATTTCTTCGACAATTTCGGGAGCGACAAACTGCTCAAGAATCCCTCTCGTACGAAATATGTCCGCCTGAAGCCGGAACGAGTTGGTGGTGAGGCGGTAATTCTTTATTGCCGAGGTGATATTGGACGCCATAATGGATACCAGGCTTAATTCACCCTGAGATAACTCTTCATGGGATAACCGTTCCCCGAAAAGAATAATACCGCAGTACATTTTTTCGACCGGTAAAATGATTACTAGCACGATGTTGTTCTTCGCTATTCCCGCAAGCTTGTCACCGGGAGGAACAGCGGATAACTGAATCAGGCCGATGTCGTTATTCCTCTCTTTAAGCATTAAGGATTGTTGAAGGATCTCCAATAATTGATATGAATCTTCCTCGGTTCCGCCGTACCGTTTTATTATTCGAATGTCTGAAGTTCTGTTCTCACACAAAAATAAAAACGACGAACTGTATCCGAAGTTCCCCATCAAACTCAACATCACCGCTTTCATCATCTCTTCTTCGTTCGAAGTTCCTGGACTGAACGAATGCTCCATCTGCTGCATATCCTCCAGCCAGCGCAATTTCATTTCGAGGCTTTTTTGGATCCGTATGATCTTTGCGGAATCGAGATTGTGCGACGATACTCGCGAATATTTAAAATTATCCGGCATTGAGTTATAATAATTGTAACGCTTCGACGTCGGTTTCATACATTTCGACATAATCACTCAATCCAATCATGTCAAATATTTTCACGAAATGAGGCGTGAGACAGCAAACCCCCACCTTTTGATTTTTCTTCCGCGCTTCAGACACTAAGCTAATAATGATGGCAATACCACCGCTGTTGATATATTTCGCATTAGAGAAATTTATCAATATTTTTTGCGTTTCTCCAGCAGAATGCTTTTCGTATGCATCCATCACTGCTTTTTCGGAGAATGGGGTTACATCTCCGTGCATATTAAGAACAACGATCCCGTTTTTCATTTCAGTTGTCACCATCTCTTTTGTTTCCATCTCACAAGCTCCTTATTTATGTAAATAAATTATCATTCTTGTCGTATTCCCTTCAGGCTGCGAAGAAAATTCCACTTCGTCTACCAAGTTTTTTATCAAAAACATTCCCCAGCCGCGAGTCTCTTCCTTCCCTTCAATTTTTTCCTTGATATCCGGTTTATCAGTGACCGGTGCAAATGGTTTCCCTTTGTCCTTCACATCAATTTGAAGTTTGGAATCATCCACGGTGAGAGTAACAAACACCTTTTCAGTTGGGCTCGTTTTATTTCCATGTTCGATTGCATTCATACACGCTTCTGCGATGGCAGTTTTTAGGTCGTTGATACGGTCATCACTAAAAAGCATCAATTTGGCGACTGCTGCACCTGATTCCATCGCAATTTTTTCATACCCCATATTGCTGGGTATATGAATTTCGATTGTTTTATTCTGTTGAGTCATGCCAATCCTCTTCCTGAATATATGGTGGTCGATATTTTTTTACATGGCTGTTGATTATTCCACTTTTACTACCACAATAGTCATATCATCGTGCTGCAATGCCCCATCTGTGAATATTTGCAACTCTTTGCTAATAAGACTGGATATTTGTTCTGATGAAAGATTGTTTGGAATATTTCGTAATAGATTTTCCAACCGTTCAAAACCAAACAATTCCTTTTTTCTATTCATTGCTTCACTAATACCATCAGTATACAACAACAGTACATCTTGCGATTGCAGCGATATTTCTTCATCCTCATATTTAACGTACTCCATCATCCCCAGCGGAAATCTCGGGCCTTTAATTCGTAAATATTTTATTGATCCTTTGCGCACTAATATGGGAAAAACTTGACCCGCATTTGATATACGGATAGAAATGTTTCTAATATCAAGAACTGCAAATACCAGCGCCGTAAATACGTTTTTTTCTGTTTTGATATAAAGCGGACGGTTAATATTTCCCAATATTTCTTTGGGTGAGGTGTTTTTGGATGTTTCAGAATATACCATCCCACTGGTCATTACTGCCGTCATTGCTGCACCCATTGCTTTTCCGGAGACATCTGCAACGGCAATTCCTAGTTTTGTTTTTTCATTATCCAGCCATAAATAATCATAAAAATCTCCTCCTACCTCGTATGCTGGATTTGTTCTTCCGTAAATATCAAACCCGGGTATTTTGGGATTTTCCACCGGTAAAAGTTGGATTTGTATACGACGAGCAGAAGCAAGTTCTGATTCTAACATGTCCTTTTGTTTCAACAACTGTATTCTGTCGCTGATTATTTCGTACGGAATCAAAAGACAATTGACAATAACTATAGGTAAAATAAACAATACTGAGTCTATAAAAATGTTCGCGTAAAAAAATAGCATCAACGAAATACTGGCAATAATTGCAATAAAACTCAATGAAATACTGACCGACTCAATAATCTTGAAGTTGTAAATGAGAATAAAAGTGCACAACAACAATACGATGTATATTAGTGAAGGACGCTCCCCATTTAAGATCAAGGGCATTTTTACGCTTTCGTTCCCAAGGATATTACTAACAACATCACTGATATATTGAACTCTTTCCGAAGAATTGTAATCGATCAAATCTAAAATGACAATTTTATCTTTATATTTACTATTCAAAATAGTTTCACTGAATTCAGGATAGTGTGATTGCACTTCTGACAATGAAAATAAATTTTTATTATTACCCATTACGTTCATATTAATAATTGTGTCCGTCTCCTGTTGATCCTCTATACCAGTAGAAAAGCTTTCATGATAATAGTGCTTTCTAATTTTAATAATTGAATTTGAACCATAGATAAAATTATAGTGTTTATAATATTTACCAATTTTATTTTTGGTCCCTCCATTGAAGGCAAAAGCAATTGTCACTCCATAATCCATTACGGTATCATTGTTGTAATAACGTTCGAGAATATATGGATTATGCCAAGGGAAATAGGGTGGGGTCTTTTCCAAATTTACATCCGGATATTGCGCATTCCATATTTGATCTGGCTGAAGAATGTTGGGGTCAATATCTGCAGTCACAACAATTGTTTTATTAAACAACCTTAACAATGCATGTTCTTCTGCCCGTATTCCCATCACTCCAACAACTTTTGGTTCTGAAGAATTTATTGCTTTGAATATCTTTGATAGCGCAAGATATCGTGCAATTCCGCTCGGGAATACTGAACCATTTATCTGAAACAAGAGGGTATCATTCACTTCAAAAAATAACGGACTCAGGGTTTGGAATGAAAGATATGTTGCCTGAGCAGTTTTTTTTGACAGCGCTTTCAAACGAAATGCATAAGAAAAATTGTCACCTTTTGGACGAACTGGATTCGTCCAATAATTTTCTGGATTGACGCTATAGAGAGTGATCCAAACCGAAAGGAATAATGCAACCACATAGTATACAATACGATAATTTTTCATTTTTTTATTCTCTTACTCTATGACTTGCGTATACTGGAACATCATGATGCCGAACTACCGTCTAAGACCTTCACCACAACAACCGTAATATCATCATGCTGCTGCGCTGTTGCGGTATGTTTTTTCACTTCCTCAAACAATGAGTTGATGACTTCTTTTGCTGTAAACGATGCCGGTAAATTTTGGGCAAATTCTTCAAGGCGACCAAATCCAAACAATTCCTTTTTCTCATTCATTGCTTCCGGAATGCCATCAGTATAAAAAATGAGAATGTCATTCACCCGCAATTGCTCCTTCAACTCGTCGTATCGTATATCCTCCATGACACCGAGCGGTAGCCGATTTCCAGTGACTTTTAAGTATTTCACCTCATTCTCGTGTCTCATAATTGGCTGCATTTGACCAGCGTTGGAAAATGTTAATATTTTTGCTTTTGTATCAAACACAGCAAACGATAGCGCCGTAAACATTTGTTTTGATGTTTTGAGATACATCGGACGATTAATATTTTGAAGGATAGTTTTTGGATTACTATTATTACCGATTTCTCGATAAATCATACCACTCGTCATTACGGCAGTCATTGCCGCTTTCATTGCCTTCCCGGACACATCGGCAATCGCTATTCCAAATTGTGTTTTTTGTTCATCGAGCCAAACATAATCATAATAATCTCCTCCTACTTCCGATGCGGGATTGGAGATCCCGGCGATATCAAAACCTTGAACGATCGGATCGTCTTTCGGCATCAATGCAATTTGAGTATCACGGGCTATATTGAGTTCATTCATTAATCGAATATTTTCTCTCTCTTTTTCTCGCTTTAATACAATTTCACGTTCATGTTGATACGTCAATTTGGTTACAGGTATCAGCGATGAGCACAACAACGCCGCAGAGAAGAAATAGATGTTGAGATACATCGTATCGGTAATAACAAAGATATTCATGCTAATAATAAGCAGGAATACACTCAAGAAGGACAAAACGACAAACGACAACAGTGCACTCAACCGATATACTATTGCAATGGAAACACCAATGAGTGATAGTATCATTACCCACTGATGGCGAAACGAATACTTCACGGAATGACCGCTTATGACCGATTCAATGGCCTGAATTGTTTTCGTATGATCGATCATCTCATCATAACTATTGCTGCATTCAAGAAAGACAATTTTATCTTTAATTCTGTCGTTGATATTAAATGTAATCGGAGATTGTCCGTTTCCATTGTCGAATGAAAACCAATCGATATCGTAATACCGGTTTGGTTTAATAACTCTGTTGTTGAATTTCAATATAAGAGATTCATACAATTCGATTGATTTTCCACCGACGATGAGCGCATTTTGATTCACATATATACTGTCTTTGTTCGAAGTCAATCGTTGTGCAATGATACACGAGAAGTCAAAGAAGGAATCATCATTCCCATAATTTACCGAAAAAGGATATCGTCCATAAATGTAATACTTTGAAATTTCTTTACCGGTGCGGTAATTTAAAATGTTGTACTGTAATTTTTGTCCCGTGTTTTTTGCATTATGTATTAATGAGTAAATTGGAGAATGTATAATAATAGCATTCTTGATCGTTGAATAGTATTGTGAAACCTGCTCTTCAATCATTGTATCGCTTCGGCCAAAATCATAAGAAAACAGCACGACGATCATTTTCGCTGAATTATTCTGGAAAAGTTCAGCCGTAGTGCGATGAAAAACAGAATCCTTACTGACATTTGAACTTATTACCAAAACTTTGGTGTATTGGTTTTCAGTTTTCAACTCATTGTTAATAATCAACAAATCTAAAGGTGGAAAAAATTGATTTCCGTCAGGATTATACAATGCGTATAATTGTTCATCGAGAGTATCCAGTGCATCAAAATGTTCAACGATGAATGTTACCAGGGATATGATCACCCCTGCTATTACCAGATTTACCAGTAATCTATTTTTCACGATATCTCCATTGAAAAATGTTATTCACTCAAATACGCTTTCCTGCCGTACAAAGTAAACACCATTTGAACTGCGTTACGAATTGACTATCTGTATCATTTTTATGAATACTGACCAGTATCTCCATCTAATTTTTGTTGATCAAAAACGACCTGGCGACCTGCGGCAATAAATAATTAGGTTTAAGCTCACGTTGAAATCCTTCAACAAAAATATCGTATCGGAGACACAGTGCACGTTCAAGGATAATACCATTGGACGTTCATTTCGCACCGGATGTTTGGTGCATTGTACAATGAAAATGATCGTGTTTAGAACAAGTGCGGAGGGTGGAGATTTCTATCAAGATATTGCTGAGAATATTTTCGTCATCTTTGATACTGTCTCTCGATGATCATCTGCAGGGGAAAAATTGAAATCTTCTTTCCTGTTGTGAACGCAGCACAAGGTAATAAGATTATGTTTTATATCACAATCCGAATATTAACATTTGGTGGAGGAAAGCGCTAGTCCTGCTTCAGAGGTTTCTTTATATTTTTTTGACATATCATCCCCGGTCGATTTTATCACTTTAATGACGCTGTCCAGGGAGATCTTCTGGAACGCGTGGTTGCCGGACGAAGCAAGCAGAAAAGCATCATATGCTTTCACGGTACCCGTGGCATTCCGTTCGATGCACGGTATCTGCACATAACCGCCGATGGAATCGCAGGTCACACCGAAATGATGTTCGAAGGCGATCTCAGTAGCGGCTTCCACTGTGTTGATGTCACTCCCGGCACAATACAAAAGCATAGAGGACGCCGTTGCGCTGGCGGTGCAATCTCACCCATGCTTCCTATTTCGGTACCAAAAAACTGGCGTTGTGCTTCACTAAAAAACCGATCACAGCGGCAACGAGCATTCCATCATGGATCTTTTGTTGATCAGAATGATAATGCGTTTTCACCAAAAAGGTCAATCCTCGAATAACACCGTACGCTCTGCTTGTGGGAACGGTGACCACGGTATTACCCGAAACAATCTCTTCGGATGCAACTTCACAATGCGCATTCAAAAAGATCAGGATTGAATCCTGCGTTCGCCAGATCTCCTGTGCCTTCTTATAGAATCACGAAGCTTCGCGGTTCAATTTGATCGTTCCTGGTAATTCACCATCTGCTGCCAATCCTCGTTTGATAGTTTCGAGAATAAAATTCAGGATCACATCGATCTTTTGATAGAACTGCTCACGATCCATTCTCGACAACGATTCTTCGTTGCGGTCGATCAATTCAGGCAGTAAAATATTTTTTTCGATTGGATGCTATTTCAATTCGCTCATTGAGGCAAATGGATACTTTGGCTTGTGAGCAGTAATCTCATCGGCTGTTTCTCCTTTGCGATGAATGAACCGCAGCTGAAGCGTGTTGAGATGATGGAAAGAAAATCTTCCGCGTTCGAATTGCACGCGTTCAGGAGAGAATGAAGCCTCATGTAATCCGATAGAAATATGATGTGACGATCCCGAATGGATTAATCACGAGAACCAGACCGGCGCACATCCTTTGAGAAGTTTGCCGAGTAACCATGCGGCAATGGAGCGGCCTGTTCAATATCCTTTGCTGGTCGCGATTAAGGATCCGTATCGAATTACTTCGATAGTGCTTGCCGAAGAAAGAATTGATTCAGGTAACAGACGGATGCGTTGAGGAAAATCGTAGGTGGCTTTCATCGGTCCGATCGTATGCGAACCGGTTGGTCCCGGGCCTACCTTGATGAGATCGAAGTCGTTATCGGTCCAGCAGAGGTAGTGTTGAGATATATATTCTGGCACAGTTTAAATAGAAGAGGACTCAAAAATATCAAACCGTGTCATTTCGAATCCCGCCGTATGTTCTTTCAGTTTCCGGTGATAAGAAATCTGTCTCCACGATCAGATTTCTCACATTGCCGTACAGTAAAAAATACAGTGCCCATTCGAAATGACGGTAGATTTTATTTTTTAAGATGGCTTCCACATAATGGTCTGTTATTCTGAGCGAAACGGAGAATCTGATGAGTCGTTCCAGATTCTTCACTGCGTCCCGATTCCCATCGACTCCCGCCACAAAAACGGCGGGCAAACCGTGCTGGGTGACATCGCGACTCAGTTCAGAATGACAATCTATTTTGTGTGGTCAAAAATTTTTGCTTTTGTGGATTCAAATTCATTCATCATGCGTTTCACTACTTCAGCAGCGGAAATGATGTCATGCACCAATCCGGAACTTTGTCCCATTTCCATTTCCCCCTCCTCCCAGTTCCCTTCAAAAATCCCTTTTCGTTCTCGCCCTTTTGCATGCAGTTCCATCATCCGTTCGCGAGTCATACCTTTCTGCGTCTCTTCTTTCTGCACTTGTTCCATAAACGGATTTCGTACTGCGCGTACCGGAAGAATATGGTGATACGTAAGAACGGTATCACCATCGTCTGCTTCGACAATTTTTTGTTTGTAAACATCATGCGCGGAAGATTCAACGGTGGCAGCGAATCTTGTCCCCACCTGCACCGCTTCTGCACCGAGTGCAAACGCCGCCAACATTCCACGTCCGTCCGCAATCCCACCGGCAGCAATCACCGGAATTTTCACCGCATCAACCACTTGAGGAATAAGTGCCAAGGTCGTGATCTCATCTATACCATTGTGGCCACCTGCTTCAAATCCCTCTGCGACGATTGCATCACATCCCGTTTCTTCCGCTTTCAGCGCCTGCTTCACATTTGCGACAACATGTACTACTTTACAACCAGCCCTTTTAAATTTTTCTATATGGCGACCCGGATGCCCGGCAGATGTAAAAACAATCTCCACGTGTTCTTGAAGAATGACGGCAATCAGATCATCGATATCGCCACGCAATAACGGCACATTCACACCGAACGGCAGTTTTGTGGCCGAAAATGTTTTTTGAAGATGTTCGCGCAACAATTCCGGCTTCATCGATCCTGCGCCGATCATGCCGAGCGCTCCAACATTGGAGACTGCGGAAGCCAGTTTCCAGCCGGAGACCCAAACCATTCCAGCCTGGATGATCGGAACATTAATTGAGAATAATTCAGTAACGCGGGTTTTCATTAGGGGTCAGTTATTCCGGATCAGTTGTGATTCGTCCGAAGAGAGGTGTTCTTTATAGAATGAAAATTTATAGAATGTGATCCCGGGCTGCAACGGAATAAATTTTACGGCATGTTGTTCCTGCTGTACACCGCGAAAGATCGAAAGAATTTGCGGTTCGCCAACTAGAATACTCGTGTTTCCTTTTGCATCCCGAGTAACATCCGCGTTCATCTGTTCCAGCAGCATCGATGCATCGTCAACGTGAATGCCAACAACTGTTCTCTGTTCCGATCCGATGAGCGCATCGATATTTTCACCATCGCTGTAACAAATCAGATAGCCTTCGTTCGGTTCGCCGGCATAATGGAATGCATTGCGTTCCGCACGCCAGATACCGTGAGCATAAAACTTACCTTCGATGTAAATACGAGGATCCCGGTATTCCGCGGGAAGTTCCGGGCTGTATCCTTCCGAATTCCCTAGTGACCCGTGCATATATCCGGTTGTCAGTTCGGATGCATGGCGCAGTACCGACTGTTCAGCTTCAATGGATCGGAGCATCGGTAGTTCACCGAAGAATCCCGATTGTCGAAGCAGATATTGAATAGAACGTTCCAGCCGGGATATGGAAAACATGTGTGTCACAACATCGTAGATATTTCCATTTCCCCCAATCAACACAACTGCAGGAAATTCTGTGATGCGGTATGCTTCCGCTATCAATCGTTCATTATCGGCGACAATCGGAAATTGGATGTTATGTTTTCGGAGGATCTCCTCCACTTTTCGCTGTTGTTTAGCGAAAGGAAATTCAGGTGTATGTACGCCGATGCAAATAAGTCCGAGGTCAGTATAATCCACAAACCATTCTTTAATGGTTGTTAACATGTGCAAGGAAGCCGGGGAGGTGTAATTCCAAAAGAAGAGAAGAATATTCTGTCCTTCAGCCGCACGGATCGACAATGGAGCGGAATTGAACCACTGATCTCCGTATAATTCCGGAGCGCGTATCGCCTGATATGTTTGATGGAACATTTTCATTTTATTTCCATGGTATTGAAATCCCAAGCGAAGAGAATTTTTCTTCAATATCGTTCCGTTCACGATTACTCTTTAATTCCTGACCATCCGGAGGAAGCAAACCAAACCGGCGAGCAGTTTCTTTTGCCGCTTCTGCGCCATGAGTGTTCAACGAACGGATGATCTCAATCTCAATATTCGACAATGAAGCTGCTTTCACTTTATAATCCTGAAATGCTTCCCAGGCTGTCGGCACCCAGCGCTGTACGATCTCATTCCCAATGACGTTCGCATACGCACGGATTTCATATTGTGCATGAGAATCCATTCGCAGCCAGAGAAAATGTATCAGGTTATGGAGATCCACTTTCCAATATGCTTCAGTGTACGTAGAGAGCGGTAAATCCTTTCGTGCCTGTTCACGAGCCATGCCGGCATTCACCCGTTCTTCATAGACCGACCGCGCTAAATTCTGCAGCTGTATTTCCTGATCGGAGAATTTTTTCCCTGCCGCAAGGTCGAAAAACCCTTCACTTCCCTGTTTGTTATCCTTCGATTGCATTCTCCAATGGTCTTCGCCTGCGCGCTGTGAAGCATCGATAGCAAGCGAATATCTGGTAGAATATTCGTTCACATTGGCAGTACGATGACGAATCCACTGTCTCCAACAATCCATTGGCACGCGTACATGTAATTTAATCTCGCACATTTCGAATGGCGTGGTGTGCTGGTGGCGAAGCAGATACCGGATCAACCCGCGGTCTTCGCTTACTTTTTTTGTTCCTTTACCATACGACACTCGTGCTGCCTGCACAATCGATTCATCACTTCCCATGTAATCTACCACGCGAACAAATCCGTCGTCGAGAACCTTAAACGGTGTTCCTAAAATTTCATCTAATTGTTGTACTACCGGCCTGTTAAGTTTTTCAGCTTGTTCCATGATTCCTGTTAAATTGTATGGCAAAATTGATTTGTTTGAATAAACTTACTCTAATTATCGTTGAAAAACAACGCGTTATCGATTGAAATAACACCAGAATAGCCACAAGACAAAATCAATTCGGATATTTACTCCAAGCAATAGACTGCACACAACATCACGGTGATAATTCTCCAGATTTTCAAAAAATACGTGCGGTGATATTAAAAACCGACAAACACTTTACCATGATTACTTCTCCGAAACAAAGGATAACTTATTCATGCACCAAGTCAATGTGGATAGCTTCAAATTTCCTTCAAGATATTATTCGATCTACTTAAGGTAATTATTACTCTCACAATAAGTTGCACAATATCCTCCTGCTTTTAAGACAATTTGGTGGACAATAGAATGCCCCATTTTTCATTTTCAATCTTCTTTTATTGTTGAAAATGCCTCAATTTTAAGGATTTTGGAATAAAAATAACGTATATACGGGATAGCTTCTTCAAACAAAAATCATTAAATAGTAGAGCAAAATTTTCCTAAAGTTTCAAATATCCGTTTTGAAACGGATTTGCTTCAGTAAGGATTGAAAACTTACCCTCGGCGCAATGATCGTAGGTACAGTAATCACAGAATCAATTCTTTGAAAAATTAATACCAAATAGTAATTTCGTTTTGGCGCCGAGTAGACAAATAATTGTTGTGGGCGTTAATAACTTCATCCATATTCCAATACTTGATCCATTCTCACACTATCCTCAGGAGGTACTATGCTAATTCGTCGAGCTCTACTTATCATGGTGATTAGTTCACTAGTGTATGTTGGTTGTGAAAATTTGAAAGATGACGATAATAACACTGTCTCTTCTAACACGACGTACATTCTGCAACATTCTATAAAACCAGTTGGAACAATCAGCGGTAAAATTATCGACAGACATACAGAAAATCCGGTTGGCGGCGCTGTTGTTTCAGTGGGTTACGATGGAAATATCGTTACCGCAACCACTGATGTTTCGGGAAGCTTTTCGTTCGCAAATGTTCCGTGTAATTATGATGCAACCACAAAGACTAATACTGGAACTTATCAATTAACCGTTTCACTGGTTAACGTAAACAAGACGATACCGGATTCGTTGCCGAAGTATCGGGAATACAATGTCAACAATACACTGACTGTTACATTTATTGATCTTGCAAAAAACGACACATCAAAAAACAAGGTCCCGGCAGAGGGATTGGAAGCAAATATTCGGTTTGACATTGGGAAGATGAATACCACTATAAAAGGAATGATTGTCGACGATAGTAATGCTCCTGTTGCCAACGCCACGGTATACCTGGAGGAATTTGGAAATTCCGATGTCCTGCAAACAACGACAACCGATTCGATGGGGAAATATACGTTTGTTAAAGTTGAAGGGGGAACGACCATCAACATTTCTGCCCGATCGTTCGACGGGACATTGGAAGGCCAATTACCGGGTTCCTTTTCATTACCGATCAACAAAAACTCTATCGATTTACGATCACAAGTAAACATTGAGCGAATTGTAATTTCCAGTGCAGACAATGTCTTACCGTACGTAACGAAGATTACTCCGGAGAATCTTGCCGATGTTTCACCTGCCGGATTGACAATTGTTTATAAATTCAGCGAACCGATCAAACAGACAGCATATACAAACACTAAAATTCCGGCCGGACTTGGAACAATTATTGACGATATTAATTTTAATTTTGTTGGATTTAAAAAAGCGTCCGGTAATGCCATCGCCTCACTTGACTGGGATTCAACGTATACATCTTTGACGATTACTCCTACCGAAGTCGTCGGATCGGCAAAATATTCCATCAATATCTCTGCTGCTCTTGCGAACATGACCGACAGGGCAGGAAAGGCATTTGCGGCGAAAGCAATTATCGGCGATTTCGAAACGCTAACATTTTCCACGTTCGGTGGTTCGGCAGTACCGGCCATACCTGTATTGGTCAGAAAAGTTGTTCCGAATAAATTCGATCAATTGAATTTCACAGGTGGTCAGGTAAGTTTGCAATGGAATTACGACGCCTCCGCCCGGAGTTACAATTTGTACCGGAGCACGAATGAGGGTCATTTTGAATTGATACAGCAAAATATTGTCGGTCAACAAACAACAACAAATACTGGTTCGTTGGTCAATCTGCAAAATGCAAACAATCCGTTAAGAGCAATAAGCGTTCGGTATTATGTGAAAGGTGTCAGCAAAGATCTTGTTGAAGGTCCCGTGAGCAATATCATTACCATCACAGATGCAGTGAAACCTGTTTTGAATTCGGTTTCAGTCGTAACGACCAGTGCTGGGAATCATCTGTTTACTTTGAAATTCAGCGAACCGTTGACCATCAGCACGGCAGAGCTGTTGACAAACTACATCTTCACCAATACCGATACGGTATCATTAATAATGGTACAGGCAGATTATATCGGCTTTGAAAATAATGCCTACGTAGTACAGTTGTATGTTACTTCGGTGCCGTCTTCACTGCCGACTGGATATACGCTGACGGTCGCTGCGTCCGTGTCCGACTTGGCGGGTAACGGTATGAATACTACAAGCAATTCTTTTACAACGATTCCTCCTTCCCCAGTATTAACACTGCCGATCAACAATCAGGTAGGTGTATCCACAAAACCGACATCGTTGTCGTGGAAACCGACCAATGGAGCAACATCCTATCGTTTGCAAATTTCAAACAGTATCAACTTCTTCGGCATTGTTAAAGATACAACGGACATTGCAGTGAATAATGCTTCATTCACCAGTCTTACCAATAATACTCAATACTTCTGGCGTATTGCTGCAATCAATAGCGCAGGTCAGGGAAATTTTTCATCGGCAAACACGTTCTCCACCATCGGAGTTCCTGTGTTAACTTCTCCGGCCAGCGGTTCGGTAGGTCAATCAACGACACCGCAATTGACTTGGACTGGTACTGCTGGAGCCACTTCGTATACTGTTGAAGTTGCCACTGACCTTGCATTCTCAAATACTGTCGTGATCCAAAAAGATATTTTAGCCACCAATTTTACTGTCCCCAATGCTTTGGCTGGAACGACATTGCATTATTGGAGAGTAACGGCAACTAACAATACAACCGGTGCGATATCAGTATCTGCAGTATCGTTCTTTACAACACTATAAACGAAACAATCTTCCAATAGCACACGAAAGGCGTCTGAAAAGGCGCCTTTCGCTTTTTCCGGATTGGAAGTTTTCGCCAAGAGATGAATATTTGATACGAATTCTTCATACATTTGTATTATTCATTCACATTATTTCACACATAGCCATTTCACTACCTCATAACTTCTGTTGTACGAAGTACTATCGGTTATGCCACCGGCATTGTCATGCAACAATCTCTCCACTACATTCGCGCAGTAATTTCTTTCGTGCTCCTGTGTTCCATCGCGCTCCTTGCTGCAGATAGCAATATGGTTCGCCGACCGAAGATCGGTATTGTGCTCTCTGGGGGCGGTGCTCTGGGATTTGCACATATCGGCGCACTTCGCGTGATCGACTCGCTGGGTATTCCTGTCGACTATATTGCAGGGACAAGCTTTGGGGGATTGTTAAGCGGATTATATTCTATCGGTTACCGCAGCGACAGCATGCAATCGGTGATCGAAGAAATTGATTGGACGGAACTCTTCAACGATACCCCAAAAAGAGATATTCTTCCCTATGCAGAGAAAAAATATACCGGACGGTACCATGTTCGGCTGCCACTGAAGGGATTTACGCCGACTCCCCCCACAGGTGCAATCGCAGGACAGAAAATTTCCCTGCTGTTTAACAAACTCACCTACAATTATTCCGATGTAATAGATTTCGATTCGCTCCCGATTCCGTTTCGTTGTGTTGGTGTGGATCTGATCACCGGACAGGAAGTTGTGATTAACCGTGGTCCGCTTGCACGTGCAATGCGTGCAACCATGGCGATTCCCTCCGCATTCACTCCGGTTGAATACGGCGACTCCCTTTTAACGGACGGCGGCCTTTTAAATAATTATCCCGTCGATGTTCTCAAAGCAATGGGAGCCGAGATTATTATCGGCGTGGATGTTTCAGGATATAAATTTTCACGAAACGATGCAAAAGAACTTTTTAAAGTACTGGACCGCGTAGCGTCAATTCCCCGCTACCAAAAAATTGCAGAGTTCATCAAACGGACCGACATTTACATTGAACCTCAACTTGCCGGATTCGGAGTGATGGACTTCAACAAAGAAACAATCCAGCAGATCACCGAACGAGGGTACCTTGCCGCACTTACACAACTGGGAAAACTGACTGAACTGAAAAAAAGAATCGCATCGTACTCTCCGACAACCGATTCTTCAACGCAGACTCCCCTGCTGCGCCATCAGCATCCGGAGGCATTCATCGTGCATGGAATCCGGATTGAAGGAAATGATAAGCTTGAATTTCCGTTCATCTATTCACTGCTCGGTATTTCCGTCGGATCGGCGTGCTCACGGGAAATCATTGAACGACAAATCAACGATCTCTATGCACTCGGGTATTTTGAAACGATCACCTATGACGTGCGGCAATTGGACAATGGTGAAGCAGATATCGTCATTACCATGAAAGAAAAATCATTTCGCGAACTGAACATTGGCTTACGGTATGACGATTTTTATCAGCTTGTTGCGCTCGTCGGTGTCCGATCCACCAATACGCTTATTTCCGGCGCTCGGTTCGAATCAGAAATGGAATTTGCGGGATTGTTTCGAATCTGGTCAAAGCTATCGTATCCCTCCCGCTCACTCGATCAGCCGATTTATCCGTTCATCACCGCACGGTATAAAGATCTTCCGTTGAAATTTTCACAACCGGCATTTACTCTCTCCTATAAAGACAGGGCGGTAACATTCGGTGTCGGTGTCGGTTTTAAGGTGCAAAAATCGTGGTCCGTTGAACTGGAGTTGGACGATGAAGCGACAAATGTGCTGCCGTTAACGATAACCGGAGGCCCAAAACTCAATCACCATCTTCGGTATGGATTGTTGAATATCAATCTCGATTATATCGATGATATTCTTCTACCGAAAAGCGGTATCGCCGTTCTTTCACGGCTGGAATACAGCAGTACAGTGCTTGGCTCCGATTTTAATTACACACAATTCATGGTCGATGGGAAATATTATTTTACTCCGATACCGCTGCATACATTTCTTATCCGCAGCATGTTTTTAAGGACATACGACAACATTCCGCTGTATAAACAATTTGTCTTCGGAGGACCGCACGATTTTGCGGGGGCTGAATATCAGGGAATCTTCGGGACAAAATTTCTGGTCGGCCGGGGTGAATACCGCTATCAACATAAGCGGGATATTTTTCTGAAAGTGGTCGTTAATTCATTTATCGATCCGGACATCTTCAATCCGGTCCGGCCGTCACTGTTAAAACCGAAATTCGGTTTCGGACTCGGCGTGATGTTTACCTCCATTCTAGGACCAATCGATATTATGTTCACACACGGTGAAGGGGAGTATCGGGCAGGAAAAGCGAAGGAAATTTATTTTCATTTTTCTGCAGGGATGAAGTTTTGATGTTGTCTCCAGTCTCGCCTGTTCCTGATCGGAGTAGTGAAACTATAAACAAGCCTACCACAGCTCAGTTCGTGACAGCCAATCCGGATCCAAAATTTCCTAGTTCCAACGATGCAATAACTTTTCTGGTGGCGATGTCTATCACTTTCAAAAACGACGGTTTCATCCCTCCCACGGTTGCATGATGCGGTGGTACACTCTCGCCAAGGTTTTCGCAAGAAACATAAAGGTACTTTGCATCCTTCGACACCGCAATACCGTGAGGTTCCACACCAACATTGGGGATCGTATGCTCTACCATTCGAGTCGTCGTATTGATGATAGAAACAGAATATGAATTTCTATTGGCAACGAATACAAAATCGCCGGCAGGTGATATCGCCGGAATGAGCGGAAATTTTTCAACTTTAATGGAATCAACAACGTTCATCTGCTCTAAATCGATTACACGAACTTCACCCGATTTTCGGCATGTAACATATACAAACTTATTATCCGGCGTAACAACGGATTGGTACGGCTCATATTGATACGCGTAGTTGATTGGAAGCGCGGGAACATTGCCAGACATTGGTATTGTCTTGACTATCGTGTTATCAGATGTTTGAATCACCGTTACATTGTCCGAAAGAGAATTTGCAACAATTACATATCGAAAATTCGGCGTCAATGTAACACCATGAGGTTTCAGCATCGCCGGACTACCGACATCAGCAAGCTTCGTCATTGACATTGTGTTCACGATCGTAATATTCTTCTTTGCATTTTCAAAATTCGAAACATACGCTGTGTCTCCATTCTTCGTCAATGCAACTTGTGCCGGTGAGCTTAATCCTGCCGTGAGTTCGCCCACCTTCATGTTATCGGTAACTCTGAATTTTAACAGTTTGCTGCCAACAATAAGATTGACATAATAGAATTGGTTCTGCCTATCCACAACAACATTATGTGGACCATGCGGCGACGTAGCCAATGGATTTGTTACACCCGTCGTGACATATCGTGCCAGTTTATTCTGGTCCAGATCGATTACTGCGGTCAGGTCTTCTCCTTGGTTCGTCACATACGCCCACCCTCGGGCCGGCATAGCAGAATATGCCATCGAACCATCATCAAATTTAGCACCATTTTCGATCCATCGAATTAATAGGTCTCGCAGTTCTTTGGGGAATGAAAAGCCGGGAGGCATAGAAGGGCCTGCGACAGGGGCGATGAGCGTATCAGTATTCAGATGTTGAATAATATGACTTTTCGATGCACGCAACGGAATGATTTGCGCAATTTCATCCGTACCTGTCATCACAGCGGTCCATGACGTGAGGTTCAGTGTTGAACCGCCATGTGACAACGATTGAAATTTTGCGTGATCCGGATCAGCATGGCAGCCATGGACTGCACAATTGGTGGAAAAAATAGATTGAATATGTTGCGAGTATACAATTTGTTCGGTTGGAACTGCAGCGTTGTTGTTCGGCGTCAGTGCAATCATCTTGGTTCCGAGGCCTATAACAAACGATCCGTCTTTTTGTTGTTGTTCCGGAACAACGGTATAATAGTACATTGTTCCATTCACCAAACCAGTATCCACTATCCCGGGTTTAGAAGAAATCAGCACTGTCCCAATTCGCGTCGCACTTGTAACAGAGAATATTGCAGATAAATGGCGGTACACTCCAAACCTGTCAATGGATGGAGATGTGAACTCCCAACCTACAGCAGCAGAACCAGAAAAGCCAACTCCGTACACTTTATCGACGATTCCCACCATATTCACAGGATCGTTTACTGTGCCATCGTCCTGACAGCCGGAGATGAAAACAATTATAAGAAATAGTGGGATAAGGGTTTTTGTCATTACAATACGTCCTTTTTCTCCAATATATTTACATAATCAAAATGAAACAACAGACAAATGATCCTTTCCATGAAATACTGTTTAAGAGTCCCTAATTTTCCATTTATTGAACATGGCAGTAATTTATTTTAAATCATACTTGTCCAAAATAATTACCGGAAATTAGGAAACACATACTCTCTTCTTTTCTTGACGGAGTTCCAAAGGAATGCCGTTTACGAATTGACATGTCAAGGCGGCACAAGAAAAGAAACAAAAGAACTCTGTGCGAAATGTATCGCATGCGATGAATCCCGTTCGCTTATGCCCATTGATGGCGCTCATCGCGCCATCAAACGTCCCGTCATGATTTCATGACCCCCCTCTGTATCTCCCCCCTTGGTAGGGAGAAAAAAAGCTCGCTCAATCCTCCTAAATTTCGTTCCCTCCCACATCTCATCCAACACTGTAAGAAATGTAGGAGAAGGCTTACTTTTCTCAACATAACATATCTTCCATAAATCCACTTGTTTCGATAAATTTTTGCCAATAAGGGTTTTATTTTGGATAGCTATGAATTTAGATGATGCATTCACTATACGTCCTTATTACTACCAACGTGATCTTGCCCTTCGCTGGTTTGCAAATCCGATTCCTGATTCATCGCAATCACA
>JALNZH010000018.1 GCA_023229405.1 Bacteroidota bacterium | reverse complement strand
TTCATTCATCATATCGAAAATATTATTGACACGCATAAATAAAGTTACTTTCAATGCATCGATCTCAATATTCTTATACAATCGTACATCACTATTAAAATAGGTCGGTTTAAGTTCGGAGTTTGTCAGAAATACCGTCACATCGCTTGTCACATCCGGAGTATATGGTTGACCGCTTCCATACTGGCTGATAACACTGCCGCCCCACGTTTCCTCGGAATACGAGAAGATGGCATTAATCGTATGTCTCTGGTCCCAACCCAATGGTGTTAATTGCACTTCGGGTAACCGTCCATCGGCAACTTGATTGCGTGCCTGGTTCGGATCGGATGCACTCCCTTTTGCAATCTGGAATGTATAATCGATACCAAGGGACATTCCCTGGCCGAATCGTTTATCCAACGACACGATGAAGCCGCGTACAAATCCGAAATCGCTGTTCACATATTTTGTATACGTTCGAGGAGCGAATCCGCCGCCAATCGGAATTTGATCTGCGCGCGAACCGGTTAAATTACGGATATCACGCAGATACGCCGTCAGATCGATGCTCATATCCTCTGTTAATTGCTGTTGCAAACCGATTTCACCATTGATTGTTTGTTCCGGATTCAAGTCGGCATTTCCTGTAGGAGCACCTCGATGGTCAACATTGTTTGTTCCATTGCCCACTTTAAATCCGGGGTTTGCATATAACCGTTCGAAATTGGGAGTTTGAAAGAAGTGTCCGTATGAAAAATGGATGACGCCACGATCTGTAATCGGGAAAGACGCGCCGAACCGCGGACTGATTCTTAATTTCGCTGATGCTTTTTTGTACCAATATTTTCGCCGATCCAAAACAGTTTTAAACGGTTCATTTGCATCCTTCGTGCCATTGCCATTATTATCAAAAAATGTGTTGGAAATTTTTGCGGGAGCATAAATATCAGGATCCTCATCATCCGCCAGAACATTGGCATCCGGTTCGAAATAGTCCACTCGAACTCCAATATTGATAATCAGATCTTTGAATTCCATCTTATCTTGTACATAACCGGATAATTCGGAGGGATGATGCGTATACGTATCATGCGATCTGGACGAGTCACTTTCAACAAATGTTGTAATGAAAGGATTAGAATTACCGTTCTCATAGGACGCTTGAATGCTAATCGGACGAAGCGTTACATCATCAAGGAAAATATTATGTTTGCGAACTTCAACACCTGTTTTCAGAAAGTGCTCGTTGGTCACCTGGCTGCTCAGATCAAGTTTCAGCAATCCGGTTTTGGATGAACGATGGAACCTGTTAAGATCTGATCCGCCGGTTGCGTATGAAAAGGAACTTAAGGTATTAACTAGATTTCCTAAATCAGGATGTGTGTATCTCGGATCGGTAGGATTTTCATACAGATAATGCTTAAATGTTTTTTCAAAATACGAACCGCCAACAGTATAATACGTTGTTGAACTAAGCGTATGAGTTAGTTGGAAAATACCTGTATAGCTGGTTGTAAAATCATGCCCCATTCCATCCGGATTATAGGTATACGGAATACGACGATCATTATTAAAAGGAGCCGCCTCAACATTATCATAAATTCCAGTGATATTTAACTTCAACTCCGAAGTAAGCCGTAAAGCAAGTTTTGCCTGCAAATAGGTTTTTTCATTCCAACCCATTGGAACGGTTTTTCCATCACCCACACTGTTTGCCGGATTATAATATTTTTTGAAAACTGAGTAGGCCGAGTCAAATCGATATTTATTAATAGAATCTGCTTTCGCTGCAGTAATCGAACCGCCTGCGGCAACTGCAGTAAAATTATTTAACACATAGATTGAATCGCTTTTATAATTTGTGCCAAGAATATACGCTTCGTCTTTCGAAGGATCGCCCAACAATCGTGCAATAGCGGTACTAGGAGTATATTTCCGGATACCGTTGTGATAACCACCATAATAGATATTTCTGCCATTCAAGTAGAGCGAAACGTCTTTGCCTGCAAGTGGACCGCTGAGACTTGCTTCGATATTCCGGATATTGAATGGTTCGAACTTCTGAATTCCTTTAAAGATATCGCTGTGATTGCTGAGAAAGTCACCTGCGTAAGCGGTAATACTGCCGGAATATTTTTCCGCACCTTCTCGTGTCACAATATTCACAATCCCGGACATTGCTTGTCCATATTCGGCATTAAATGCGCCGGATAACACCTGGAGCTCCTGTACCATGCTTGGATTCACATCCACAACAGCGCTACCGTTGTACGCATCCGTCACCGGAACACCGTCAATCCAATATGCAGTTTCTCCGGAACGGCCGCCACGAATTTTACCGCCGACATTTCCCGCCTGTAAACCGATAACCTGGCTGATCTCGGTGACAGGAAGCTGCTTGATATCGTCCCCGCCAACCACTGCGGTGGTGGAGGTTAAATCTTTTTGAACAAGCGGACGTTCCGCAGTAATGACCACTTCATCCCCAACCACCGTTTCTTCGTTCATCTTAAAATCTTGTTGTGTCGTTAAATCGCTTTTCACCAGTACTTTAGAATAGTTGAGCGGTGAATAACCGATTGACGATGCGCGGATGGTGTAGGTACCGGGTTGCAGATTCAAGATGAGATACATTCCTTCAAAATCCGTTACCGCTCCGTACGATGTTCCGACCAGAACAATATTGACACCTGGAAGTGGTTCACCTGTTTTTCCATCGGTGACCGTACCAACAATCTTTCCGGTTGTTCCAGCCATAAGCATGGAAAGTATCATAAAAAGCGTGAGTGCAAGTAGAGTGACATTCTTTTTCATTCCAGTACTCCGAAATGATATGTGAAAAACGATTGTTCGTTTACTGTTCGTGGAAAACATATTTTTTATTCGCACCGCAGCTTGCCCGAACAACAAGCGACGGTTTGAAGTTTACTGAAGTGACGGGCGCATTCGGATTTTCAATGCGTTCAATCATCTTTTTCACCGCCAGCTCTCCCATTTTAAACATCGGCTGACTCATCGTTGTAAGATCAAAATTTTTCGCTAATTCAACATCGTCGAAACTGACGATCGCCACATCCTCCGGCACTCGCAAACCCCGTTCACGCAATGCGGCCAGAACGCCGATTGCTTGGATATCGCTGGAGACAAAGAATGCCGTCGGTACCGGAACGCCTCTCTCCAAAAATTCAACCATTCCACGAAAACCGGATTCACGACTAAATCCATCGTTTTTCTCTTCCGTACTGGTCACAATATTTGCTTCTAAAACTGGAAGTCCGTTTCGTTCCAACGTTTGTTTGAAACTTGCCAGGCGTTCCCGCGCCGGAGCACTTTTCAAACTCGCATTCACCATGCCGATATTCTTGTGTCCTAATGCAATAAGATGCTCCGTTGCCGTCGTTGCGCCACTGGCATTATCCACTCGGATCGAATCGAACTTCGGATGAAACGTATCCACCAGAACGAGCGGTGTCTTCTTTTGATAAAATTCTTCCACATATTGTTCCGGAAATTCCATCGAAAAAAGCAATGTGCCGTCCACCCTCCCCTTTCTCATCGATCGCTGAAGATATTCTTCTACCTGTAGTTTGTTGTTTGCTCCGTGGATGATCAGGTCGTAACCAAGCGTGGTGAGTGTTTCTTGAACACCTTGCAGAACTTCGATAAAGAAGTAATTGGTAAAAAAAGGAATGATGGCACTCAACGTATTTGAACGTTTTCTGGCGAGCGCCTGAGCAAAAGCGTGAGGTTGGTAGTTCAGCTTGCGAGCGACCGTAATCACTCGCTCTCGAGTCTCCGATGTTACATTCGCGCTATTATTTAATACGCGTGAGACTGTCCCAATTCCTACATTCGCTTCCCTTGCAATGTCGTAGATAGTAACGGACAATTTTATCCTATTGTATATGTTCTATGGAAGGGCTTTCAAACATAGGGGATAAAAACAAAATTGTCAAGTACATATTAGGAAATCATTTTTTCTTTCCTTTTATATGCACCTTTTCCGTTAAAGACTGTAATACCTTTTTCGTCTCCTCGTTTTGGACGATGATCACTAGTGCAAGACGCTGGGGATCCAACATGCTCAAGTTTTCCCGTAACGGCGAACCAAGAGTCGTGTAATGCGCATTTGTTTTTGTATAATAGTTCTGCAAACTTGCCTGGATAGCATTGATACTGACTTTTTGATTTATGGTGAGTTTTCCCGACTGTGGAACTACAAGACCCGCTTCCGGAGTGATCGTCTTTCGTACGACAAATTTATGATGTTCCACTCCGTTCGCACCTTGATACAACACTTCTTCTTCCGCCAACATGATCTTCACCCGAAGGTTTCTACTTTTTGATGGAACCGTCGCACTCCCGCGAACCGAGACAACTCCGTTTTCCAACTCAACTGAAGCAGACAACATCACCGGGACAGGATCACGACCTTCCCGTTCGATGATATCCGCATAGAGATAGAATTTGTTCTTCGCCATCATGCGGTTTCCTCCGGAGGTGATGATTGACGTTCCGTTGAAGATCGCCGTTGGTGTACTGTGCACTCCATAATATTCAGCACGACGTTCCGCATCATCATTGACCATCGGATCAGGAAGAGGTATATGCAGATGATATTCAAGAATCGCGAGTGAAGAAGTTCGGTATCGTTCAATCAAATAATCGAAGGCAATATCCGCCGCCTGACACGGTTTACATTCCGATCCAGTAAATAATTCCGCCAGCACCACACGGTCAGATTCATTTTTTTTTAATGTCCGAGCTGGACGGATAAATTGCTCCGGCGAAAACTGCAACACCTCGGCCTGATGAGCAACGATCATCGAATCCAAATTGCCGGTTGGGAATAGTTCGTTTTTCAGTTCGATTAATTTTTGATAGATGGCTGTGGTTCGAGTATTCATCGCACCGGTGAGATACGCCCGAAATGCATCACTCTTTTTTCCCAGATGTTCTTTCACATCACCAAGCGAAAGGAAGAGCTCCGTTTCTGCCGGCGATGCGTACGCAGCCGCCTCGGACAAATACCGTTCCGCATCGGCATATCGGTGAAGATGATAATATGTCAAACCCACTGCTGCAGCGGCGCCAGACCGTTCTTCAATGGTCCTTCCCTGTGCGGCAACGTACGATTCTCCCACGAACGATAATGCCAAATCCGGTAGGACATTATTCCGGGATAGCCCAACCGCGATAGCACTTTTTGCTATGATACTATCCGATGACAACCGGAGGTACTCTCCCACTGCGCTACGATAGAGACTGTCCCTTACTACCGTAACGCGTACCGCAGAGATATTGCGAGCAACTAAAATGGAATCAATCTTCACTAACGGAATAGCCTGTTTTGGTACAACAAGATTGCCGAGGATAATATTTTTCATACCTTCCAGTGGATGGCCGGATTCCACGTGAATAAATCCCATCTGAATAAAAAACGAAACGTACCGTTGATCCATCACAGAATTCTCCGGGAGTAGGGAGATCGCTTTTTTCTGCATCAATTCCGCTTCATCATATTTTTTCTGCCGCAGAAGTACCAATGCCTTCGTATTGTAAAGCACCGGTTCTTCCCTGTCATACAGAGCAATTGCCGAATCAATAAAGGCCATTGCAGAATCGACATAATATTTACGTTGTGCGAATTCATACGCGACGGCATTCAACGACGGAACCAGCTGTGCCCGGTCGATTAGGGAGAGATAGATGTGAATGGAACGAAACGCTGCGCTATCGTTCTTTGTATTGACATGTACCTGAAATTTGACAGCATATGCATTGGGTAGCATAGAACTGTTGGGGTGTTCAGCAATAAATTTGTCGAGTTCCGAAATTTTGGCCGAATCTCCAACGGTAGAAACCGCTTTCTGGAAATCCAATTGATCGCCCGAGACTTGAGCAAATGCATATACCGAAAGAAAAGTAAAAATGAAAAAAAAACGGAGCATACGTATCCTTAATTCGTAGTTTGATGAGTATTCATATATATTCGCATTACAATGGCAACCATTCCGCAGATTGCAGCACCCGACAAAATCGCCCACCGGGATCCAATTTGATCTGCAGCCCATCCCATTCCCAAATGACCGAACGGTGCAAGTCCCTGGAAAATGATCAGGTATAACGCCATCACTCTTCCCCGCATGGCATCTGGCGCCCTGCGTTGAATGGTGGTATTGGCAGTAGCAATAAACATAATCAATCCCATACCGACAAAAATCAGGCTATAGACCGAAACCGCAACATTATCTGAAATTGCGAAAACCGAAACCCCTGAAACGAATAACGTAATACCGCTGTAGATAAAACTACTGGGACGAGTTTTACTTTCGGTACTCGCAACGATGATGGCACTGATAAATGCACCGATCCCGAACGACATCATCAAATTTCCAAGACCGACCGCACCAATATTCAAAATTTTGTCTGCAAAGATCGGCAACAGAACGGTATAGGACCACCCAAAAACGGTAATCACCGCAACAAGTGTTAAAACTGCAACGAGCGTCCTGTCTGACCGAATGTAATTAATGCTCTCCTTTAATGAACCGAAAACGCTCCCCGTATTGTTCCCCACTATCGGCCTGGGTTGCATCTTCATCCGTAATAAAACGATGATTACGGCAAAGAATGAAACGGCATTCAGGAAAAAGCACCATGCAATGCCGACTGCTCCGATAATCACACCGCCGATGGCAGGTCCGATAATCCTTGCACCATTAAACGATGCGGAATTCAGCGCGATGGCGTTGGCAAGATTTTCTTTCCCCACTAATTCGACAACAAACGACTGGCGAGCGGGGACATCGAATGCATTGATTGTTCCAAGGGTAAATGCAAGAACGCACACGATCTCAACGGTAGCAAGGTTAAGAAAAACGATCGTGGACAGAATAACCGACTGTATTAACGACAACATCTGCGTCACCAGAACAATCCGTTGTTTAGAAAACCGGTCAGCGATCGTACCGCCGTACATTGCGAATAAGAGCATCGGGATTGTATTCAAAAAACCGACCACACCGAGCCACATTGAAGAATGCGTCAGTTCATAGACCAGCCATGCCTGCGCCATGGTCTGCATCCACGTTCCGATTAACGAGATAATCTGACCGGTGAAAAAAAGACGGTATTCGGGATGACGAAGCGAACGAAATGTTGGGACGGAAAGAATCCGGTTCAGCAGTTTATTCATTTCGGTAGAATTTGAAATGCAGGGAAACTGCAGCGTAGATGATTCCACCGAACGTATCGGCGAGCAGATCGAGAGGATCCGACGAACGGCCTGGTGTAAACATTTGATGAAACTCGTCAGAAAATCCAAAAAGCGTGGTGAAGCAAATTGCCATCAGCAACGAATATTTTCTGATCGCCGCATTGCTTTGATGAAACAACGCTACATGGGTCAACCAGCATAAGACTCCGAATACACTCCCATGCACGAGCTTATCCGTTGAACCTCCGAGCATGGAAATATTTGTTGACGGTATCGATGACGCAATAAAGATAAACAGACTCCACGCAATCATCGGAAGTTGAAATTGGAAGAATGAAATTATTTTTGTTTGTGCCGTCATGAGTTTAGCATTGTTGTAATAGCCGCTGGAAGAAATTCCAGTATATCTCCTGCGAGCATTCCATACTGACCAATGGTAGTTGCAGCATGATCTCCGGCACTACCATGCAGATACACCCCGTTGATCGCCGCTTTCGTCGCCGAACATCCCTGACCGATCAACGCAGTAATCACACCCGCCAATACATCACCGCTTCCCGCAGTGGACATTCCCGGATTTCCCGTCGGATTTACATACACCGTTCCGTCCGGCCCTGCGATTACGGTCGGCGCACCTTTTAGCACCAGCGTCACATGGTATTGCTTCGCAAATTGAAAAGCAAGCCGAAACGCATCCTGTGCAATTTCTTCCACAGGAATTCCGGTCAATCGTGAAAATTCTCCATGATGGGGCGTCAGTACGATTGACTTGTTTTTTTTCGATTCCATCATTGCAAGATTTCCAATCAATGCATTCAAACCATCGGCATCTACTACGATCGGTTTTGAACAGTTCCGAATTACTTCGCGAATAAGCGACAGCGTCTCTTCGTTTCGAGACATGCCACATCCGATCAGCACAACATCACACCAGATGATACGTTGTTCAATTTCACCGATTGCCAACTGCGAGATACTGCCCTGCCGTGTGCTCGGAAGCCCGATCGGCATCACCTCCATCGTCCGTTTTGCAATAACGCTATATTCGGATTCCGGAATGCCCAAAATTACCTGTCCGGCACCGCTGCGCATTGCTGCCCGTGAGCAAAACAATGCCGCCCCGGTCATACTCTTCGAACCTGCCAGTACAAATACTTTACCGACAGAATGTTTGTGGCTATTTACCGGTCGGCGAGGAAATGATTTTTGAATATCGCAAGTTTCTACCAACTGCGTGTTACTCTGGGGGATCGCTTTTTTGGGTATACCAATGTCTGCAATCAACACTACACCCGTATACTCTTTAGCTCGTCCATGGTAAAAACCTGATTTCGGATAGGACATCGTTATGGTACAATCTGCACGAAAAGCATCCGAAAGAACTTCTCCCGTTTCTCCGTTCAATCCCGTCGGAATATCAACGGCAATCTTCAACGTCTTTTGCTTATTGCACCATTTCACTGCAGAACGATACGCTCCACTCAATTTTCCGCGGAATGCCGTCCCCAGCATAGCATCAACGATCACATCATACTTTTTATTTTTTTGTTTCCGGTATGTTGTATTGTCAATGATTTCCAATCGTGACATATTGCCATATTGCAATCGTTGAAAATTGATCTTAGCATCACCCTGTAATTCTTCCGCTTTTTCAATCAATACGACCGTCACCGTATATTTTTTTTCAGCCAGTTGCCTCGCAACAACGAACCCGTCCCCCCCATTATTTCCTTTCCCGCATATTACTAAGACTCTCTGTTGCTTCTCATTGTTCCATGGAATCCGTAAAATAATTTCAGCCAACACTGCGCTCCCTGCCCGTTCCATTAACCGTAACGACGGAATGTGCAGCCGTTTGATGGCAAATGTATCGGCGGATTTCATTTCTTGAGGAGTGAGAATGTTTTTCATAAAAACAAAAAACCGTCCTACCTCGATTAGAAGCGGACGGTTCTCTCAAAGGACAGAATCATTAAAACATGGATTTCATCAGATCGAAGATCAGCGCCGGGAAGATACCGAAGAGCAGTATACCGACGGCACAGACGATCACAGTCGCAAATGTCAGTTTCGGCAGGATAATTTCTTCCGTATTCGTTGCTTCCCGGAAATACATATACACGACAACACGTAAATAATAATATGTCGAGAAGAGACTTGTCATCACACCAAAGATCGCAAGCCACGTGAGATTAGAATGCACTGCACTTGCAAACAAATAATATTTACCGACAAATCCGGCGAATGGAGGAATACCGGTCAACGAAAACATGAACATCGCCATCAGCGCTGCTAATCCCGGACGTCTTTTTGCAAGGCCGGCGTAATCCTCATACGAAAGATTGGCGCCGTTCACTTTTTCCAGCATGGCGATGATGCCGAACGCACCCAGGTTTGTAAATGCATACGACACGAGATAAAATGTAATGCCCTGCTGTCCGAGCGATGTTGCCGAAGCAAGCCCGACCAGCATATATCCGGCATGCGCGATGCTGGAATATGCCAACATCCGTTTTAAGTTCAACTGTGAAAGCCCGAACCAGTTGCCCAGCAGCATCGACGAAGCAGCAAGAACAGCTACCACCAGCATCAACCGTTCGTCCTTCATAGACATTGGAACGGAGAACGCAATTACGAAGGCAGAAAACGCAGCCGCTTTCCCACCGGTGGACATGAATGCCGTTACCGGTGTTGGTGCGCCTTCATACACATCCGGCACCCACATGTGGAATGGCACTGCCGCCACTTTAAATCCAAAGCCGATCAGTATCAATCCCCAGCCAATAATATGAACGGGATCGCCGAATGCTTGCGGATACATCGTGACAATGCGAAGCAAATTTGTCGTACCGGTTGTTCCATAGATCAATGCGATTCCATAGAGTAAAAATCCGGTAGAAAATGCGCCGAGCAGAAAATATTTTAACGCCGATTCGTTGGAGGAAAGTTTGCCACGGTAATATCCAGCTAAGACATAAAATGCAACGGACATCACTTCGATACCGAGAAACGCCGTAATTAGATCGGCGGAAGCGCCGAGCATCAACATACCGATTGTTGACAGCATGATCAGCACATAATATTCGCCAAAGTGATATTGTTCACGCTCAAGGTACGGTTTTGCAATACACAAGGAAAAGAGTGCAACCACCAGGAAGAGTACCGCAAAAAAGCTTGCATATCCGCCAACCAGCAACATATCAGAAAATGCAGTGGCATTCATCGAGAAGGTATACATCGCACATCCGATGGCGGCAAGAATTCCGACAACGGAAATGTAGAAGACAGTTTTTGCCGAATTCTTTACAAGCGCATTTGCTAACAGCGCAATTAGTGAGAACGCGGAAAGTGCAAGGATCGGTGATGAACCAATAAGATCTGAGGGTGAAAAGAATTCCATAGTTAATTCTTCGTTAATATCGTAATGAAAGGTGACACCTTATTTCATTGGAATCGCGGGCGTCACATTCCCGCTCTTCGCATTTTGCATCTGCGTCACCACCTGTTTCGTGGATGCGGCTGACGATTGTAAGAATGTTGACGGATATACACCGATCCAAACAATAAACAACAGTACTGGGATCAACAATGCAATCTCCCGTTTCGTCAAATCCAGCAACGAACGGTTTTCGTCATGTGTAATTTTTCCAAAGAACACACGTTGTACCATCCAGAGCATATACACCGCCGAAAAAATTACACCTGTCGCCGCTATCGCAGCATAGACGTATGATCCAAAAAACACTGAATTGAAAGATCCCAGAAGGATTAAAAATTCGCCCACAAAACCGTTCAATCCTGGTAAACCGATTGACGACAAAGTGACAATCATAAAGATGGACGAAAAGACCGGCATCACTTTCGCCAATCCACCAAACTGCGAAATCTCACGGGTATGCCGGCGATCGTATATCATGCCGACCAAAAGGAATAACGCCCCGGTGGAAAGCCCGTGATTGATCATTTGGATCATCGCGCCTTGAATCCCCTCTTCCGTCATCGAGAAAATACCGAGCACCACAAAACCTAAGTGACTCACCGACGAGTAGGCAACCAGTTTTTTCACGTCCGTCTGCACCATTGCCACCAGTGCGCCATACACAATGCCAATCACCGACAGCGTTGCAAGGAGCGGAGTAAACTGAAACGACGCCAGCGGGAAAAGTGGCAGGCAAAAACGGATGAGACCATACGTTCCCATTTTCAAAAGAACACCGGCCAGAATAAATGATCCAGCAGTTGGTGCTTGAACGTGTGCATCAGGCAGCCAAGTGTGAAGCGGGAATAACGGAACTTTAATCGCGAACGAAAGCGTGAAGGCAAGAAACATCCACGTTTGTATTCCCATCGGCGCACCGGGTGCGATGGCATATAGTTTTTGAAGATTCGTAGTAAAGTATCCACCCGGAATCGTTGAAGCATAATATCCGAGCCATAGAATTGCGATCAGCATCAATAGTGAACCGGCCATTGTATAGATAAAAAACTTCACCGCAGCGTAGATACGATCCTTCCCGCCCCAGATACCGATGATAAAATACATCGGAATTAACATTGCTTCCCAGAAGACATAAAACAAGAAGAGATCAACCGCTAAAAATACCCCGAGCATTCCGACTTCCAACATCAGCATGAATGCAACGTATTCTTTCAATCGATCGGTAATCGATTCCCACGATGCAATAAGCGCAATGGGCGTCAGAAATGTTGTTAGCACAACAAGCAAAATCGAAAAGCCATCCACGCCCACAAAATATGAAATATCCAATCCTGCTATCCAGGGATATTGTTCGACGAATTGCATTTGAGTGTTCGCCGCATCAAATCCAAAATAGGCAGCCAACGAAAGCCCGAACGTAACAAACGATGTCGCAATACCGATATATTTAATGAGACTCTGTTTCTCTTTGTTGATGAAGAGAAGCAGAAGAATTCCGACGAGCGGAGAAAAAAGCGTATAAGTAAGGATATTTTGCATTGTATAAAATTCTGAGGATTTTCAAAATTTCAGAATTATGTAATCGATATCGTTCTCTTTATGAGAATTCTGGGTATCAAAATAATTCTGTCGTTGGGTTACCACACCATTAAATAGCCGATGACGAACAATATGCCTGCGACAAATACGATCGCGTAACTTTGCACGACGCCAGTCTGAATACGTCGGAAAATATTCGACGTTGCTTCAACAAATTTCGCTGAAAAATTCAACGTGTTATCGATAATCTTCACATCGAAAATTTTCCACAGGAATTTTTCGGATGTCGTTTTGATGGGATTCACGACGACGGCATCATATGCTTCATCTACAAAATATTTATTCCATAATATTTTGTGGAGCCCCGAAAACCGTTTGGCGACATTCTCTGCAATTTCCATCTTCTGAGTAAAGATCTTCCACCCTGCGTAGATACCAAGCAGTCCGATTGCTACCGATGTCCCCATCAATCCAAGCTCTAACGCTGCTGAATCGTGCATCGGCATCATTAACTTTGCATTAGCACCGGCAAACACCGGTTCTAAAAACTCTTCAAAATAATTATGACCACCCAGCACATGCGGAATACCGACATATCCGCCCACGATCGAGAAGAACGCCAGCACGAGCAAAGGAATCAGCATTGTCTGCGGCGCTTCATGTGGGTGCACGTGGTGAAGATCGAACCGTTCTTTACCGAGAAATGTCAGCGAGACAAGACGGAACATATAGAACGCCGTAATACCGGCTGCAAGTGCGGCGATCAGCCACATCCACGGCGCACCATCTGTATACGCTTTCCATAAAATTTCGTCTTTGGAGAAAAAGCCAGAGAGCAACGGGAATCCGGCAATGGCAAACGAACCAATGGCGAATGTGCGGAATGTCCACGGCATAAATTTTTGCAGACCGCCCATTTTCTGAATATCCTGCTCATCATGCATTGCATGAATTACTGCGCCGGAACCAAGGAAGAGCAACGCTTTAAAAAATGCATGCGTCATTACATGGAACAGACCGGCGGAAAACGCGCCGACACCAACGCCGAGGAACATATATCCCAACTGACTGACGGTGGAATACGCCAATACTTTTTTAATATCATTCTGCACAAGACCGATTGTTCCTGCAAAGAATGCAGTCAACAGACCGATGATTGCGACGATTTCCATTGTTGAAGGGGCCAATGCATACAAGATGGAACTGCGTGCCACCATGTAGATACCAGCCGTAACCATCGTAGCAGCGTGGATCAGCGCAGAGACAGGAGTTGGACCCGCCATCGCATCCGGAAGCCAGACATACAACGGAATCTGTGCCGATTTTCCGGTTGCACCGATGAACATTAATAAGGTGATCCAGAACATTACGTTGTCGCCGACGGAAAATCCTGCTGCTTGCGCAAATACTGTTTCATACGTAAGCGATCCGAAGGTGTTGAAGATGAGAAACATGGCAAGTAGAAATCCGAAGTCGCCGATACGATTGACGATAAACGCTTTTTTTGCCGCATCGCCCGTTGTTCCTTTTTCAAAATTTCTGTCATACCAGAAACCAATCAGCAAATACGAACACAATCCCACCCCTTCCCAGCCGAGGAACATCAATAAATAGTTATCTGCCAATACAAGATTGAGCATGGCAAAGATAAAGAGGTTTAAATAGGTGAAGAATCTCCAGAACCCTGCATCACCATGCATATATCCGATAGAATAGAGGTGAATTAAACTTCCGACGCCGGTGACAATCAGTGTCATTAATATGGAGAGTTGATCAACCTGAAAAGCGACATTTGCCGAAAATGTTCCGGCCGCGATCCACTCGAATGCGGTAACAATGTGCTTCCGCTCCTCCGCCGGCGATCCGAGCATTTCAATAAAAATAAGCAACGCGATAATAAACGATGATGCAACTGCCAGTGTGCCAATACTGCCGACGATCGTTTCATTTTTGATTTTGCGTCCGAAGAATCCGTTGATCAGAAAACCAAGGAGGGGGGAAAGGACAATAAATGGGGCAAGTGAATACATAATTTAAATATTTACAAGGTTATCAAAATTGCAGGATTACAAAAATAATTGATTACCATTTTAGGATGTTTATTTCATCAATGTTTACCGTTTGTTTATTTCTGAAGAGCGAAATAATAATCGCGAGTCCGACGGCAGCTTCAGCGGCGGCAACTACCATTACAAAAAACACCAGCATTTGACCGGTGGCATCTCCGAGAAATTGGGAAAATGCAATCAACGACAGATTGACGGCATTCAGCATCAATTCGATGGACATAAAAACAACAATGGCATTGCGACGAACAACAACTCCCAGCACACCGCAGGAGAATAAAAAAGCTGAAAGCAGGAGGTAATGATTTAATGGGATCATAATATTTTTTTGCGGTGGGTCACCCGTTCATGTCTGACCATCACTTTAGATTGGCGGGGAAAAATGCCTGCCCCACTATCTATACATAATTATTGAACTAATTTTTTCTTCGCCAGCAATACAGCACCGATAATTGCGGCGAGCAATAGGAATGATGTTATTTCGAACGGGAAAAGGAATTTTGTAAACAACACTTTGCCGATGTACTCCACTGTTCCCATCTCGACGGAAGCCGGGGAGAGTTCTGAAATATTCATCGGGCTGCTAAATCCAAAGATATACAGCAATTCAATCAATAGTCCGGAAGAAAATGCTATTCCGAGATACATTCTCAGACCTAAATGTTCCACCAGACGTTTGTCATCACCCAAATTGAGCAACATAATGACAAACAGGAATAACACCATGATCGCGCCGGCATACACAAGAATGTGTACCAGAGCAATAAATTGTGCATTCAGTGTAAGATAGAGGCCGCCGAGGCAGAAGAAATTAAGGATAAGATAGAGAGCGCTGTTGACCGGATTTCGCTGCAGAAGCATCATCACTGCAGAAAAGACCGTAACACTTGCGAGAAAATAAAACACACCTTGTTCAAAAGTCATCGGGAAAACGGATATAGTGTACGTGATTGTTGAAATTTGACTGGTAAATATAAGGTTACTTCACTTGAGAAGCAAAAGAATTTCCCCTGAAAATCAGAAATTCCCGGAACCAGAAATTGCAAACGGATCAAACACGGTGCCTCCCCACGCCATAAAAATAATGTCACACTTCGATATATCTCGGTGTGACATTTATTACTTTTCTTTCGGAGTAATTTTACAGTTTCGGCATCGGTCCCAGCACATCGGTCGGTGTTAGATTAATCATCTTCCCGATCTTTGACTCTTTCAGTCCCTTCTCCACCTTCGTCTTATCACCGACGACAATAATTACCAGATCGTCAGTATCGATATATTTTTTTGCTACCCGACGCACATCGTCTTTCGTTACGGCAAGAATTTTTCCGATATAATCGTTGAAATAACTTTCGGGCAGATTGTAGTCGATCATTTCACCGATCTGATAGGCAATGGATCCGACACTGCTGAAGTTATCTGGATATCCCAGAGCAACAAAATTTTTGGCTTTGGTCAATTCTTCGTCGGCAACCGGTTTGGCAATAGCAGTCAGTTCTTTCATAAACTCCTGCAGCGCCTTATCGGTTTTGTCCGTCTGCACATCGGACGCTGCGATGAACGGTCCGGGCAATGGACGCATTGAAAAACCGGAATTTGCGCCGTATGCATAACCGTTTTTTTCCCGCAGGTTCGAATTTAACCGGGATGTGAACGATCCGCCGAGGATGGTATTCATAACAAGAATCGGGAAATAATCATCCGATTTCCGGTCAACACCAATGCGGCAAATACGAATAACCGATTGTGCGGCTTCCGGTTTGTCGATCAGATAGATCGTCCTGCCATCCACTTGTTTGGGCTTCGATATTGAAACGGATAGTACCTCTCCTTTTTGCCAACCGGCGAGAGCAGATTCCAGTTTGACAATAATTTCTTTTGCGTTCACATCTCCCACCACCACCAGAAAAGCATTATTCGGCCGGTAATACATGGAATAGAAATTCTTCAAATCATCCACTGTTAAGGAGTTGATCGTATTTTCATTCCCTACAGTAGTGCGTCCGTATTGATGCTCTTTGCCGTAGACAAGCAACGAGGTTGCAGCAGCTGCAATCACCCGGGGCTGATCAAATCCCTGGAACAGTGACGTAATATATTGCTTCTTCAACCGTTCTAATTCGTTTACCGGAAAATCGGGTCGCAGAAGAATGTCCGAAAACAGTTTCAGCGCGGAATCAAATTTCGAAACAGTTGAGCGGAGTGTTACCGCACTATTGTGGAGGCCGCCGGTTGCGCCGATATCAGCACCGAGAAAATCAACCTCGTCGGAGAGTTCCAGCGACGACTTCCCTGCCGCACCTTCATCCATCATATTCGCCGTCATTCCTGATAGACCGAGTTTGTCGGATGTTTCGTTTACACTTCCCGCTTTAATGACGAGGTTTAGTTGTATGATTGGGACTTCCTTCTTTTCATACACGACAACCTGCAGTCCATTGGTCAACGTAAATTTCTGAAGTGTATTCACTTTTAACGACGGCGTGGGTCCCAGTACGGGAGGTTTCGTTCTGTCCGGTGATTGAGCAGAAACAAACACTGCATTGATCAGCAAAACAAATGCAAGAAAACTAACTCGCAGGAAATTCATAATGCTATTATACATTTTTGATTGTTCATTTTGCATTATGCATTCTTCAGTAAACATTGTTCTTTTCATTTTCCCTCCGTACTGACTACCGGTGAATTTTGAGCGGCAAGTTCAACTTTACCTTTTGGGACAAAGCTGATCACAACACGTCCGTCATCGATCAGGTATTTCGCTGCAACGGTCGAAATATCCTGCGGATCGATTGCGTAGTACCTCGCAAGATCTTCGTTAAAATAATCGGGATTGCCAGTCAGGTAATAATAATTATTTAACATGTCTGCTTTGCCGTTTACCGATTCTAACCGTTCAATGAAACTTGCTTCATACTGATTGCGTGCGCGGTGAAGATCCCGGAGCGCCGGAGCATCTTTTTTCACAGCATTGATCTCCTCCTGAATCACCTGTTCAATTTCCGCCAGTGTATGTCCGGCCCGGGCTGTTGATGAGATCACAAAGATCGATCCGAGTTTCGCCGATGCTTGGAATGCTGAAACATCCTGAGCGATTTGAAGTTCGTACACTAATTTTTTATACAATCGCGAATTTTTTCCACCCGCAAGGATTGATGCCAGCAAATCCAATTCGGCATCGCCAGGCGTTAATGATGCCGGCGAAAGCCAGCCTAGATATACTCTCGGCAGCTGCACGCGATCTTCCACTGTCATCCTTATTTCTTCTCTCAACGCGGCGACTGTTCTATCCTGCTGCGGAACCGGTTTCCCGATCGGCACATCGTTGAACCACTTTTCTACCATTACTTTTGTGTTTGCGATATCAATATCCCCGGCAATCGACAGACTTGCGTTATTCGGTGCATAATATGTCCGGAAAAAAATTTTCACGTCGTCTAATGATGCCGCACTCAAATCCGCCATGCTGCCGATAGTTGGCCAGCTGTATGGATGCGACTTAGGATAGAGCGATTCAAATAACATCAGAAAGGCATAACCATAGGGGCGATTCTCATAGGATTGCCGCCGTTCATTCTTCACAACATCGCGTTGTCCGTCTAGTTTCTCTTGCGATATGTCGTCCAACAGAAATCCCATCCTGTCCGAATCAAGGAACAACGATAATTCCAGAGCATTGCTCGGAATATCTTCAAAATAATTCGTTCGATCGACATTGGTAGAACCATTGTTCGATCCGCCGGCTGCTTCCAGCCATTCGTCGAACTTCCCTTCCGGAACATTCTTCGAACCTTCAAACATAATATGTTCGAACAGATGTGCGAAGCCGGTCCGCCCCGGTTTTTCATACCCCGATCCGACGTGAAACCATTCGTTTACGGAAACGGTCGGCGTTGTTTTGTCCACATGAAGAATAACGTTCAGTCCGTTCTTCAGCATGAACTGTTCGTACGGTACGTTAATTCGTACATTTTGTCCGAACACCGTTCCGGAAATGATGAGCAAAACAAAAAATTGTTTTCGCATTGCTGCCCCTAATAGTGATTGTGAACGAGAAATGTGGGTAAAAGTAGAATTTTTAATCGGGAAAGTAAAGTTACCCATGGAAATAGTTTACGAATGTTAATACCAACCGTTCTGGCACACCAATTTTATTGAGGTACTGATGATGAAAGTTCCCATCGACCAATGAATCTTCATTGCCTCTCATCTCTTTTTGCCTTACTTTATTTTATAGACATTTTCATCAATCTTACACGAGGGTTTTATGAATCGCCGGACATTGTTCATGATGTTGTACGTTTTCACTTCTGTTTTATCAATCGCTCAAACAAAACGGCCACTGCAACTCGAAGATTTATTCACTATTCAGCGCGTCAGTGATCCGCAGCTTTCACCGGATGGGAAAACTGTTGCGTATGTTGTCGGTGTGGTAGACAAAGTGGCGAACAGAATTAACACCGATATCTGGCTGATACCCACTATTGGTGGAACGGCAAAACAATTAACGAACGGACCGAAAGCTGACCGCCATCCTCGATGGTCACCGGATGGAAAATCGATCGCGTTCGAATCCAACCGGGACGGATCATTGCAGATTTTTGTCATCACAGTTGCAACCGGTGAATCGAAAAAAATCACCTCCATCTCCAGCGAAGCAAGCGGAGCCATCTGGTCGCCGGATGGAAAACAGCTGGCATTTTACTCTGCTGTCTTTCCTGAATTTTCCGACAAGCCGTATGCCGAAGCGGACGCTTTGAATAAACAAAAACAGGCAGGACGCGACAACAGCAAAATGAATGCCCGTGTTATGACAAAACTGTTGTACCGCCACTGGGATTCATGGGTGGATGATAAACGGCAGCATATTTTTGTAGTGAATGCAGACGGTACAAATCCACGCAATATCACCCCAGGCGACCGCGATGCAGTTCCGACCTCATCAACATTTTCTACCGGCGATGATTTTAGTTTTTCGCCTGATGGAAAAGAGGTTGCATATACCGCGACACCTGTTCCTGTCCGGGAAGAATCGTGGAGCACTAATCATGATATCCTTACGGTGAACCTCTCCACAGGAGAACGGAAACAGATTACGACAAACGCCGCAGCGGACGTTTATCCGCAATATTCCCCAAATGGAAAATTTATCGCTTATCGCGCACAGTCTCGTCCCGGATTTGAAGCGGATCGCTGGCAGCTGATGCTGTACGACCGCATGGCCGGTACCGTCAAAAGTTTGACCCCGAAATTCGATACAAACGTGGACGCTTTCGTGTGGTCTGATGACAATAAGACACTGTATACTTCTGCCGAAGAAAAAGCCAACACACCACTTTGGTCCATCGGCATCGATGGAATGGTGAAAAAAGTGTACGACAATGCAAACAATGGCGATGTGAACATTTCGGCAGACGGTAAAACGATTGTCTTTGTTCATCAAACGATGTCCCATCCAGTGGAGATCTGGACAGCGGGCAACAATGGAACAAATGCAAAACAATTAACCAAAGTAAACGACGATCTTTTTTCCCATATCGAACTAAGCGAACCGGAATATGTTTGGTTTGAAGGAGCGAACGGAGCAAAAGTGCAAATGTGGATCGTAAAACCTCCCTTCTTCGATGCAAAGAAAAAATATCCGCTCGTGTATTGGGTGCACGGCGGACCGCAGGGAGCGTTCGGGAACGGTTGGTCATATCGATGGAATCAGCAACTCTGGGCTGCGCAGGGATATGTCATTGCACTTCCGAATCCCCGCGGTTCAACAGGATTCGGTCAGCAATTCACGGACGAGATTTCGCATGACTGGGGCGGCAAAGTGTATACCGATGTAATGAACGGTGTTGCGTATATGGAACAGCAACCGTATGTGGATCTTGCAAAAATGGCTGCTGCCGGTGCAAGCTACGGCGGATATATGATGAACTGGATGAACGGACATACTGATAAATTTAAAACGCTTGTCTGTCACGACGGCGTGTATAATTTTCAATCCATGTACGGCGTTACCGAAGAGACTTGGTTCGACGAATGGGAACATGGCATTCCGTGGGAAAACCCGGATTTCGAAAAATTTTCTCCGCATAAATTTGCACAGAATTTCAAAACACCGACGCTTATTATTCACAACGAATTGGATTTCCGTGTTCCGGTGGGAGAAGGTTTTGCACTCTTCACTACTTTGCAGCGGAAAGGAATTCCTTCCAAACTACTTTATTTTCCGGATGAAGGACACTGGGTGTTGAAGCCGCAGAATTCGGAGATGTGGCACAACACGATCTTTGAATGGCTGAATGAATATTTAAAATAGTGGCTTGTATTGGTTTCGAAAGTAATTCGAATGTAGATTACGGGTTGTACCGTTATCTTCTTAAGAAGGTGTTTACTGTCGCAATGGTGAAGCAACACGTTCCTGTGAAGGATATCATTTTTATTTCATTGTTATCACCAGATGAATCGATCAAAATTAATAATGCCCAAAGAAATCATCGAATAGAGAATCTTCCTCATTCGTAGTCAAAAAGAATTATTGAGCAATCGCCTTGCCGAATTGTATCACATCGGTCATAAAAATACTGATGCAGGCAGTCCATCGAACCGTAAAGAAATTTCCGACAGATCTTCTCTTTCAATTATCGCAAAAAGAATATCAAAACATGAAGTCACAAATTGTGACTTCATGTTGGGGAAAATTTGAAAACTGCCGTTTGCCTGTACAGAACATGGTGTGGCAATGCACTCTTCTGTGCTTAGATAGTGACAGGTAATACTCGTTATTATTGAGATCATCAGAACATTTGTCAAATTCTGTTAGTTGCTTTCAACGCACAAAATTTTGCTCGGAAATTAAAGGAATGAGAACGGAAGTATGAGAACCATTTCAACGTTGCTTTTGAAGCTATTCATAAAATTTTAGAGCCGCCTGTACGGCTAAAATGACCGGTCAGTTTTCTGTTGACAAATCTGCTGTATTATATACTATAAAGAAAAAAAGAGTATGACTTTTATTTCGAAATTAACATCAATTCAACAACAGGCAAATTCGCTTTTGTGCGTTGGTCTTGATACCGATGCACAGAAAATTCCCGTTCAATTGCGGACCAGACCTCACGGTTTTCTGGAATTCAACAAAAGAATCATTGATGCGACGGCCGATCTCGCGTGTGCATATAAGATCAACTTTGCGTTTTATGAATCGCTCGGGAAAAAAGGATGGCAGATAATGGAGCAGACACTCGCATTCATCCCCTCCTCTATTATTACCATCGCCGATGCAAAACGGGGAGATATCGGCAATACATCGACCCAATACGCGAAAGCGATTTTACAAGACATGGGATTCGATTCGATTACTGTCGCGCCGTATATGGGAAAGGATTCGGTTCAACCGTTTTTGGAACATAAAGAGAAAGGGGTTTTCCTGCTAGCGTTAACATCCAATCAGGGAGCGTTTGATTTTCAATATAAGAAAATCGGGAAAAATCGGCTGTTCGAAGAAGTGGTAACACAATCGCAGCACTGGACAAATCAGCATAATCTCGGCTTCGTTGTCGGCGCAACAAAGTCCAATGAAATCCGGACGGTACGGTTGCTTGCACCGGATATTCCGTTCTTGGTTCCCGGGATTGGAGCTCAAGGAGGTTCAGTGGAAGATGTAATCCGTTACGGATGCATGAACAATGGACTTGGAGTATTAATTAACGCCAGCCGCAGTATACTGTATGCATCGCAGGGGAAAGATTATTCCGCCGCTGCCCGCAGCGAAGCATTAAAGTTGAACAATGAAATAAACTTTTTCAGAAATAAATATTTTTAAGGAATACCAGTCACAAAAAAAGCAATACACAGAAAACAATTACCATCACATACTACACAAGCGGCACCATCACTCTCTCTTAACGTTTCCTCCGGCGCCGATCCCGATACGTACAACTGACATATTGGGACGATGAACTTCCGCTCCATTTCTTATGCACGAAGATCTTTTACGACATCTCTGGTCCAAACAGATGTTTGATACGACTCGTCTTGTAACAACGGACGGACTCACGCTCCACATCCTTGATGCGGGAACACTCTCACGTACGAGCGGACCGGATTTTCGGAACGCACGGCTACAGATCGACGGAACAGTGTATACTGGAGACATCGAATTCCACCGGAATATCGAAGATTGGGAACTGCATAACCATCAGTATGACCGGAATTACAATTCCGTTATCCTTCATGTGGTGCTACTGGGGAAAGCGCGTCCAACTCAATCGGAAAGCGGCAGGATCATTCCGACGATCATTTTAGAACCGTTTCTCTCTGCTTCCGTTACGGACATCGGCGACCACCTGTCCCGCGAAGAATACAGTTCCCGCCACCGGCAAATTCCCTGCGCACCGAACAACGACGTTGTTCAGACGGAAATCTTGCAATACTGGATCCGCACACTCTATCGCGAACGCCTGCAGGAAAAAATTAACCGAATGCATGAACGTCTTGATCATATCATTGTTGATCTGCAGAGAACTATTAACGAACCACAAGATCATTATGCTCCGAATAATGAAGATTTTCCGATATTAACAGGAACGTTCGACAACTCTCAGTACAATCAGCGAATCGCATGGGAACAATTATTGTATGAAGAAGTGATGGATTGCCTCGGATATTCGAATAATCGTCAACCGATGAAGTTACTAGCAGAACGCGTGTCGATATTTCGATTGAGTGAACTATTCCGGACATCGCTCAAAGGCGGAACGAATGAAATATTGCCAAACACTCACCACATTGAGGCGCTGTTATTTCGAACATCAGATCTTCTTCCAGCAATTGATGAAACAGATGACATCGATTCAAAAGTCTACATCCATTCCCTATATGCAGCGTGGAAAGAACTCCACACACCATTTTCCGTACCTCCCTTACAACAGTCCGATTGGAATTTCTCGCCCACTCGTCCCGGAAATTTCCCGACGATTCGCCTGGCTGCAGCAAGTGTCTTCGTATTCAATTTACTACAGCGTTCACTATTCCGATCAATTATTACCGTAATCGAAGGACGATACTCATCCCTCCAGTCGAAGATCAATCAGCTGACGGTATTGTTGGATGCAGGAGATCATTCTTATTGGAATTATCACTATTCGTTCACCGAAGCAACACATAAAAAGCATTCCGTGCTCGGAGCGGCGAGAATCAACGACATTATCGTCAATACAATCATACCGTTCGTTTGCTTGTATGGGGCAATCTTCCGAAACGAACTGCTTGTTGAACAATGCTTGAATATTGCGACAGAACTGCCGTTATTAGAGGATAATTCCATCCTACGAACAATGAAATCACAACTGGTAAAAGCTAGAATACCGCTATCATTTGCGTTTCAACAACAAGGATTACTCCAACTGTATAAAAGATATTGCGTTGCCAACGGTTGTTCGGAATGCAGGATTGGCAAAGAGGTATTTCCCCGATGAATTGGCTGTACCAGGTTGAGATTGAATTACAACGTATTCGGCCGCATGAAAATCCGGGGCGTACCCGTACTACAGCCCGAAGGATAGCGGGAATTGCATTGCAATATTTATATCGAGAATCTTCGACAGATTTTCTGAAGTTATTGCATACCGCAACAAGAGACGATTCCATTCCGCAAGAGGTCCGCGAGGCGATTAATCGGCTTGTAACGAGACTTGATTCCAATTTTCAGTCCCTTGCTGTTGATCCGATCAATGACGCATTGATTGTTGTTCAGTATGTGAAGCAACAAACTCCATAACACTTCGAACCATCCGGCATCCTCCTTCGCTACTTTTTAATTCGTCGAATTATCCGTACTTTCATGCGGTGAAATTCGAAAAACCATATCGCGTCCTGCTCTATTACAAATTCATTCCCATTCAGGGATATGCGCTCTTTGCTCAGCATCATTATCATTTCTGCTGGAAGCTGGGAGTCCGGGGACGGATACTTGTTTCACCCGAAGGGATTAACGGAACTATCTCCGGCACTGTAGAACAGACAGAGTGTTATATCAACACGTTGACGATGGATGAACGGTTCTCGGATATGAGGTTCAAAACCGATGAATCCGACGGTCATGTGTTCGATAAATTGTTCGTGCGTGTGAAGGAAGAACTGGTCACTTTCCGGGTTGGCGAAGAAGGAAATCCGCTGAAACAAACAGGAACCTACCTCTCCCCCGAAGAATGGTACAACACTATGCAACGCGACGATGTGCTGATTTTGGACGGACGGACTGACTACGAATACGATCTTGGACATTTCCGGAATGCAATTCGGCCGCCGGTAACATCATTCCGTGATTTCCCTAGCTGGATCAGAGATAATCTTTCAACACATAAAGACAAAACCATTCTTACCTATTGCACCGGCGGTGTTCGATGTGAAAAATTGACCGCATACATGCTCAGCGAAGGATTTGAACACGTTGCCCAACTGCACGGCGGAATTATCACCTACGGAAAAGACCAGCACATACAAGGAAGATTATGGGATGGCAAATGTTATGTGTTCGATCAGCGCATCTCCGTTCCCATCAATCACACCGAAGAATACCGTCCGGTTTCGACCTGCATCCATTGCGGTACACCGTGCGATCGCTATGTAAATTGCGCAAATCTGGATTGTCACCGGCAGTTTTTTTCCTGTGAATCGTGCGAACAACATCACCGACGATCGTGCCGCGTTGAATGCCAATCCGCTCCACGGCATGAACTGCCAATGGGTGATTGATTTGTAGAACTTCGTTAGTCTCTCACGTTACGCAAAACAAGAAAAACGGTCATGGTGAGCAAGGCGCAGGTTAAGATAGTTACGTCATCCTTCTGCCGAAGGCATCCCTATCGGGAGACGCATCCTTTCCCGCAGGGATTCCTTCGGAACAAACAGCAAAGGATTTGCCCAGGATGACCGCTGTTTCTGCGCCGTCGA
>JALNZH010000017.1 GCA_023229405.1 Bacteroidota bacterium | reverse complement strand
AGAAGAGTGAGTATCCGCTGTGAAACAAAATATCCTCCATGCGAACTGATCTCTACAACATCATCACCGGTAAAAGAATTCGGGTTCCGAAATACGGATAGTAATACAGAATCCACCGTTTCGCGTGAAACCGGATCGATGATGGTTCCATAGTGAATCGTATGGGAAACAGCATCTCTCGCAGAAGTGGATCCGAAGAAAAGCGCATCACTGACAGCAAACGCTGTTGTTCCGCTGATTCTTATAACGGATATACCGCCAATGCCAACGGGCGTTGCGATGGCGGCAATTGTATCGTGTGTGTGTAAGGTGATCTGCATAAAAAAGTTAAATTTTTTAAAGATACGAAAATATTTCTTGACTACGGAACGAATAGTTTTATCTTATATATGTGTAACCCAGTTGCACTCTAAACGAAACCATCAAAAGAATGTCCGCATACAACAAACATACAGTGATCAATTCGAAACGCTCGCGCGTCCGTACTATCGCTGTACCTGTGGCTCTCCTTCCATTGAGCGGCATTATTATTCTTTTGGGAATTACGTTTGCGATTCTACGCCTAACGATTATTGGCTAAGAATTCGCAGAGGTTACTCCCAACAAGACATTTCACATTCCAATTTACACGAAACACGTGAGAAATAATATCAGGGCGTAACCTCTGGATCAGAGGTTGTTTTTCGTCATTTTTATTTTTCAGGTGTCTTATGACCCAACATACTCCTACTTCCCCACAGCGTCAGATGACCGGCGCAGAGATTTTTGTCCGTTCGTTGATCGAAGAAAAAGTCGACATTGTTTTCGGCTATCCCGGAGGAGCCGTTATTGGCATCTACGACGCGCTTCACGATATCTCTGACATTACACATATTCTTACGCGCCACGAACAAGGAGCAGTGCATGCAGCCGAAGGTTACGCCAAAGCCAGCGGGAAGCCGGGTGTTGCACTTGTTACGTCCGGACCCGGCGCAACTAACACGGTGACCGGAATTGCCGATGCATATATGGATTCTATTCCTATCGTCGTATTTACTGGCCAGGTTGCATTGAAATTGATTGGCAATGATGCGTTTCAGGAAGCAGATATTGTTGGTATCACCCGTCCTATCACCAAACACAACTACCTTGTTCGCGATGTGAATGAACTTGCTGCAACAATCAGAGAAGCATTTTATGTTGCCACGACTGGGCGCCCCGGGCCTGTGCTGGTTGATTTACCGAAAGATGTGATGGCGACGAAGACCGTCTTTAGTTATCCGAAAACGGTAAAGATGCGGTCGTACGTTCCCCATACCGAAGGACATCAAAAACAATTGGATAAAGCGATCGCGTTGATTGAAAAATCAAAACGTCCCGTACTGTATGTTGGGGGAGGAACAATCCTATCTAACGCTGCCGAAGAATTGACGAAGTTTGCACGGAAGACAAACATTCCGGTGACCACAACATTGCACGGATTAGGCGCATTTCCGGAAAGCGACGAACTTTCCATGGGCATGCTCGGTATGCACGGCACGTGGTATTCCAACACCGCAGTAAATTATTGCGATCTGTTGATCGCCGTTGGTGCAAGGTTCGACGATCGCGTTACCGGCAAAACCGATGCATTTGCACCGGAAGCAAAAAAAATCCATATCGATATCGACCCTTCCAATATCAGCAAAAATGTGAAAGTCGATGTGCCGATCGTCGGAGATGTGAAAAAAGTATTGCAACAGTTATTGCCACAGGTAACGGCGCTCGATACCAAGGATTGGATTCAAACAATAAAGAATTGGAAAGAAGAACATCCTCTGCGGTACAAAAACGGAAAGTACATCCGGATGCAGCATGTCATCCAGACGATCTCCGAAGTGACGAAAGGAAATGCGGTGATGGTGAGCGATGTGGGACAGCACCAGATGTGGATGGCGCAGTTTTACCGTTACATTCATCCCCGCACACACTTAACTTCCGGCGGACTCGGGACAATGGGATTCTCATTGCCTGCGGCGATGGGAGCGGCGTTTGCCAGAAAAGATCTTCCGATTATCTCGATGAGCGGGGATGGAGGGATCCAGATGAATTTGCAGGAATTGGCAACAATCCGTGAGCACAACGTGCCGGTAAAAATTCTGATCATGAATAATGGGTATCTCGGCATGGTTCGTCAATGGCAAGAATTGTTTTGGCGCAAGCGATATTCACATGTGGAGATGTTCGGTCCCGATTACGTAAAACTGGCTGCAGCATACGGCATACCGGGTTTCCGCGCAACATTGACTGAAGAAGTTGATGATATTGTGAAGAAGATGTTTGAAATAGAGGGACCGGTGATTGTTGAATTTAAAGTGGTGAAAGAAGAAAACGTATATCCGATGATACCGGCAGGGCAGACGTATCACGAGATCATCGATGTCCCAAATGAACAAACAGTTCCCGTCAACGATGAACAGGAGACTGATCTTTCTCTTGTTACTATTACCAAAGGATAATTCATGAGCACAACAACGGAAACGCCAGTCGATCAGTCGGCGCACAAACATACAATATCGGTTCTACTAGAGAACAAATTCGGTGCACTGAACCGCGTTGCCGGAATGTTTTCAGCCAAAGGATATAATCTGGAAAGCATCACGGTCGGTCCGACAGAGGACAGTTCCGTTTCGCGTATGACAATTGTAACGCGCGGAGATGATGCGATTATCGAACAGATTATTAAGCAGCTGAATAAGCTGATTGATACGCTGAAAGTTGTTGATCTGACCTACGACAGTTTTATGGAACGAGAGCTTGCGCTGATCAAGATCGGCACAACGCCGGACAACCGTTCCGAGATCATGCAAATAGTGGAGATCTTTCAAGGAAAAATTATCGACATTAGTCATAAAACAGTGACGGTAGAAGCGACGGGAAGCGGACAGAAAGTGGATGCGATTATTAAAATGCTGAAGCCGTTCCACATTAAAGAAATTGCGCGCACAGGGCGCGTGGCATTAAAACGTGAATTTGTCGGAGAAGCATAATGAAAGAACCGTATCAACACCAAGGAAATTTTCCTCTCTATGATCCTCGCAATGAACATGATGCGTGCGGTATCGGATTTATTGTTAATATTAAAGGGGAGCGGTCACACGACGTTATCTCAAAAGGGGTGGAGATCCTGATTAATCTGACGCACCGCGGAGCATGTGGCTGCGATCCGGAGACAGGGGATGGAGCGGGAATTACGATTCAGATTCCACACAAGTTTTTTGTGAAGGAATGTAAAAGCATCGGAATTACTTTACCGGATGAAGGAGAATATGGCGTCGGGATGGTGTTCTTGCCCGTACATCAGGCGTCACGTCTGGTAAGCGAAGGAATTTTGGAACGAATCGTCCGTGAAGAAGGATTAAGCGTGTTGGGATGGAGAGATACGCCTGTTGGTGCCGATGCGATTGGCCGCATTGCCCGGGCTTCGCAACCATATATAGAGCAGATTTTTATCCGCCGTGCGGAAGGTATGACAAGGGAAGAGTTTGACCGGAAGTTGTATGTCGTCCGGAAACGAGCCGAAGCGGAATTGTATGCTTCCGATGTTAAAGAGAAAGATTTCTTTTATATCCCATCGCTTTCATCCCGCGTGATTATCTATAAAGGATTACTGCTCGCGCCGCAGATTGAACAGTTTTACAACGAGCTGCTGGACATGGATACAGAAAGCGCGCTATGTTTGGTGCATCAACGGTTTTCCACGAATACCATGCCGAACTGGCAGCTGGCACATCCATTCCGTTTTGTGAGCCACAACGGCGAGATCAACACAATGCGCGGCAACGTCATCTGGATGCATGCGCGCCAATCAGTTCTGAAGTCCGATCTGTTCGGCGACGATCTGAAAAAACTCTTTCCAATTATTCAGCCAGAGGGAAGCGACTCTGCAGCGTTGGATAACGCCGTCGAATTATTGTACCACGCCGGCAGAAGCCTGCCGCATGTGATGTCCATGCTGATACCAGAAGCGTGGAGTTATGATGCGACGATGTCACCGGAAAAAAAAGCTTTCTATGAGTATCATGCATCGCTGATGGAGCCGTGGGATGGTCCCGCAGCTGTGGCATTTACGGATGGTAAAGTGATCGGTGCAACGCTGGATCGGAACGGTCTGCGTCCTGCACGATATATTGAAACACACGACGGACTGTTGATTATGGCATCCGAAGTCGGTGTGCTGCCGATTGAACCGGAACGGGTAAAGATGAAAGGGAGACTCGAACCCGGAAAAATGCTGTTGGTGGACTTGGAGCAAAAGCGCGTCTTACTTGATGATGAGATCAAAGCTCAATTGAGTTCACGTAAACCGTATGGCAATTGGATTAAAGAAAATCAAATTACTCTGGAAGATCTGGCAGAACCGCCGCGTACACATTCGCTGAGCGAAAAAGATATCATCCAACGGCAGCGGATGTTCGGTTACAGCGACGAAGAAGTGCGAATGATTATTACACCAATGGCGGTAAATGGGGAAGAGCCGATCGGATCTATGGGAACGGATACGCCGCTGGCGTGTTTGTCCGACAAGCCACAATCACTCTTTGCGTATTTCAAGCAATTGTTTGCGCAAGTGACCAATCCGCCGATCGATCCGATCCGCGAAGAGTTCGTAATGTCGTTAACGAGTTATATCGGTACAGAGCGGAATATTCTGGAAGAAACACCACTGCATTGCCACACATTAAAACTGCAGCACCCTATTCTAACGAATGTAGAACTGGAAAAACTTCGTCGCGTTTCACAGGGAGATTTCCTGACAACAACACTGCCGATGCTGTTCCGTGTGAACGGAGGAGAACAGGAACTGGAGCGCGCATTAGACGGACTCTGCCGCCGCGCGTCATTGGCCATCGAATCCGGTTATTCTATTATTATTCTGTCGGACCGTGGATCGGATGAAGAATATGCTCCAATCCCGAGTCTGTTGGCAATGACCGCAGTGCATAATCATTTGGTGAGGGAAAAAACTCGCACACAGGTTGCGTTAGTGGTTGAATCCGGCGAACCGCGCGAAGTGATGCATTATTGTCTGTTGATCGGTTACGGCGCTAGTGCGGTGAATCCGTACCTCGCCATTGAGACAATAGAAGATCTCGCGAACAAAGGACGTTTGTCGAAAGATGTCACCGCAGAATATGCCCTCAAAAATTATAAAAAAGCGGTCGGCAAAGGATTGTTGAAAGTCTTTTCCAAAATGGGAATTTCCACGTTGCAAAGTTACCGCGGCGCGCAGATTTTCGAAGCGATCGGTTTAAATAAGAACCTGGTGGAAAAATATTTCAAAGGGACATCGTCCCGCATCGAAGGGATCGGGCTGGATGTGCTGGTGGAAGAGGCGAGGAAAAAACATGAGTTTGCGATCCAGCCATTCTCACTGGCGGATACAGAACTCGATCTCGGTGGAAATTATCATTTCCGCATGAACGGCGAACGGCATCTCATCAATCCGACAACGGTAACGAAACTGCAGCAATCGGTGCGTAAGCGGGACTATAAAACGTTCAAAGAATTTTCAAGCGTAATAAATGATCAGAATAAAGAATTTTTCTCACTGCGCGGATTGATGGAATTTAAGGAAGGGACACGCAGTGTTCATATTGAAGATGTGGAACCCGCAAAACAGATCGTAAAACGATTTGTCACCGGTGCAATGTCTTTCGGATCGATCAGCAAAGAAGCGCATGAAACGATTGCAATTGCGATGAACCGAATCGGTGGCAAGTCCAATACCGGCGAAGGGGGAGAAGACGAAGCGCGCTTCAGCTCAGATGCAAACGGTGATCTTCGCCGTAGCGCCATCAAACAGGTCGCTTCCGGCAGGTTCGGCGTAACGGCAAACTATCTTGTAAATGCCGATGAAATTCAAATTAAGATCGCCCAGGGCGCAAAACCGGGTGAAGGGGGACAACTTCCCGGATTTAAAGTGGATGAAATAATCGCAAAGACGCGACATTCCATTGCCGGTGTCGGTTTGATCTCCCCGCCGCCACATCACGATATTTATTCTATTGAAGATCTGGCACAGTTGATCTACGACCTGAAAAATGTCAATCCGATAGCACGAATATCGGTAAAGCTGGTTTCGGAAGTCGGCGTCGGAACTGTTGCTGCCGGTGTGGCGAAAGCGCATGCGGATATGATCCTGATCAGCGGAGATAACGGTGGGACAGGGGCTTCCCCGTTAACATCAATTAAACATGCAGGCGTTCCGTGGGAACTTGGTCTTGCGGAAACGCAGCAAGTGCTGGTGATGAACGATCTGCGCAGCCGTGTGCGCGTGCAGACAGACGGAAAATTGCAGACTGGCAGAGATGTTGTGATCGCAGCGTTGTTGGGTGCTGAAGAATTCGGATTTTCCACAACCCCGCTGATTGCCATGGGCTGCATTATGATGCGCAAGTGTCACCTGAATACATGTCCCGTTGGTATTGCAACACAGGATCCGGAATTGCGGAAAAAATTTGTCGGCACACCGGAGCATGTGATCAATTTCTTTTTCTTTATCGCAGATGAAGTTCGTGAGATCATGGCGAAACTCGGTTTCCGTACTATCGATGAGATGATCGGCCGGGTGGACATGTTGCAACAGCGGAAAGATATCGACCACTGGAAAGCAAAAGGAATCGATCTGTCATCGATCCTTCATCAGCCTACGGTGCCGCTGCGGATCGGACGTCGCTGCTCGATCTCGCAGGATCACGGATTAAACGAAGCACTGGATTATCAACTGCTGGAACAAACCAAAGCGGCGCTGGAAGAAAAGACGCCAATGGAAATCTCGCTTCCCATCAGAAACGTTCACCGGACGGTCGGTGCATTGTTGAGCGGCCGGATCGCAAAATATTATGGTGCCGATGGGTTGCCGGACAGCACGATCAAAATTAATTTCACCGGTTCGGCAGGACAAAGTTTCGGCGCGTTTCTTTCCAAAGGGGTGACGCTGAGACTGGAGGGTGATGCGAATGATTATGTCGGCAAAGGATTGTCCGGCGGGAAGATCGTCATCTTTCCACCGAAGAACTCTACCTTTGTTCCGGAAGATAATTCCATTGTCGGCAATGTTGTGCTTTATGGTGCAACAAGTGGACAGGCGTATTTTGCCGGAAAAGCAGGTGAACGGTTTGCTGTGAGAAATTCCGGTGCAACCGTTGTTGTCGAATCGATTGGTGCAAACGGTTGCGAATATATGACGAACGGTGTTGTAGTGGTGCTTGGAAGAACAGGAAAAAATTTCGCGGCAGGTATGTCCGGCGGATTTGCGTTTATTCTTGATGAAGACGGAGAATTCGCATCAAAAATGTGCAACAAGTCGATGGTCGATCTAGATGCAATGGATGAAACCGATGAACGGTTTGTGAAAGATCTTATTGCCAAACATGTGTTGCTCACCGGAAGTCGACGAGGAGAACGGATTCTTACCGAATGGGTAGCATTTAAAAGAAAATTTGTCAAAGTCTTCCCGCATGATTACAAACGTGTATTGAATGCAACAAAAAAGAAATTGCAACAGGAGGTTGTTAATGGGTAAACCGACAGGATTTATCGAGTATCAACGCGAAGTGCCACAGCGCCGAACCGTCGCAGAACGGTTGGATGATTGGCGCGACGTGTATGTTCCTTTTGCCGAAGAAAAAGTACGGACGCAAGGAGCGCGGTGTATGGATTGCGGCGTACCGTTTTGTCAGTCTGGTTGCCCCGTGACTAACGTAATTCCGCATTGGAATGATCTGATTTATAACGATCGCTGGGAAGAAGCAGTGCGGATACTGCATTCAACAAACAACTTCCCAGAATTTACCGGCAATGTGTGTCCTGCACCGTGTGAAGCATCCTGTGTTTTGGGAATTAACGAACCGGCGGTGACAATTAAAGTGATTGAACGGAAGATTATCGAACATGCATTCGCACACGGCTGGATCAAACCAGAGCCGCCGAAAAAACGATCCGGGAAAACGATTGCTGTAATCGGTTCCGGTCCTTCCGGTTTGGCGGCTGCGCAACAGTTAAATCGCGCCGGGCACCGGGTTACTGTGTACGAAAAGAATGATCGTGTGGGTGGATTGCTCCGGTATGGTATTCCAGATTTCAAATTTGAAAAACATCTGCTCGACCGCCGTATAGAACAGTTGCAGTCCGAAGGAATTGTCTTTACAACGAAGACAAACGTCGGTGTAAATATTTCCGCCGAAGAACTGCGCCGCTCGTACGATGCAATTTTGTTGTGCGGCGGTGCAGAAGCTCCGCGTGATTTAAAAGTGCCCGGACGTGAATTGAAGGGGATACATTTTGCAATGGAATTTCTTCCGCAGCAAAATCGCCGGAATGCGGGGGACAAAACCGATTCAGCGAAAGATATTCTTGCCACCGGTAAACGGGTGGTGATTATCGGCGGGGGAGATACCGGTGCAGATTGTTTGGGAACAAGCCTTCGGCAAAAGGCAAAATCTGTTCATCAGTTTGAAATTATGCCGAAACCGCCGCTGGAACGCGCCGCCTCCACACCATGGCCGTTGTGGCCGCTACAATTGCGGACCGAAAGTTCGCACGAAGAAGGAGGAACACGGGACTGGGCGCTGGCGACGACGAAGTTTGAAGGTGATGCAAACGGCAATGTCACGAAACTGCATGCCATCCGGGTCGGTCAGCCTCCGAATTTTACGCCGATCACCGGATCTGAGTTCACGCTGGATGCCGATCTGGTGCTGCTGGCGATGGGATTTACCGGACCAAGCAAGAACGGATTGTTGGACGAACTCGGTGTAGCGCTGGATGCACGAAGCAATGTTTCTACAGACAGAGAATACATGTCGTCTGTTCCGGGAATTTTTTCTGCAGGAGATATGAGGCGCGGGCAGTCGCTCGTAGTGTGGGCGATCAGCGAAGGACGAAAAGCGGCGCGCAGTGTCGACAAATATTTAATGGGGGCAACAATTCTTCCGTAATAATTGGGAAAAGGAGAAAAACAATGAAGAAATTTTTATTCGTTGCAGTGATACTCTCTTTTCAGATTCTGAGCGCACAGAAAAAACAGATCGGCAGTTCGATTGTCGTTCAGCTGAACGGAATCAAAGCGCCGACAGGACAGGTGCTGTTGAGTTTGTTTAAATCCAGCGATGGTTTTCCTACCCATCCGGAAAAAGCGTTCCGGTGGAAGAGAGCAAAAGTTACATCGTCGTCGCTGATCATCAGTCTGGACGGATTGCCGTTAGGTACCTATGCAATTGCGGTTGTGCACGACGAAAATTCGAACGAGATGATGGATAGGGATTGGCTGGGATTACCGGATGAACAATACGGCATCTCCAACAACGCAACGGGAACTATCAATCCGCCGTCGTTTGAGGAAGCAAAATTCACGGTAACGGGAAAACGGGATACGATAAAAATAGAAATGTTGCCGTGAGAAAAAAGTGATTCTTCGGCGCTGACGATTGGAAAGTATTAACGATTATTGAATACGATAAAGTTTATCATTCATTATTACAAAGGAAGATTACAATGGCAACAATCAATTTTGGCGGCACGGTCGAAGAAGTCGTTACCCGCGAAGAATATCCGCTGGAAAAAGCGAAAGAATTTTTAAAGAACGAAGTGGTCGCCATCATCGGCTATGGTCCGCAAGGCTACGGACAATCTTTGAATATGCGCGATAACGGCATCAACGTGATTGTCGGTCAGCGCAAGGGGGGACAAGGGTGGAGTGATGCGATTCGCGATGGCTGGGTGGAAGGAAAAAATCTTTTCCCCAACATCGAAGAAGCGATCCAAAAAGGAACCATCGTTCAGTATCTGCTCTCCGATTCCGGTCAAAAGCAGCAATGGGAAACGGTAAAAAAGAATTTGAAAAAAGGTCAGGCGCTCTACTTTTCACACGGATTTTCCGTGGTGTTCAAAGATCAGACGAATGTGATCCCTCCTCCAGATGTGGATGTGGTCTTGGTTGCACCGAAAGGAAGTGGACGAACCGTTCGCAGTAATTTTCTTGCGGGAAGTGGAATCAATGCCAGTTTTGCCATTTTCCAGGATGCAACAGGAAAAGCACGAGAACGGGCGATTGCATGCGGTATCGCTATCGGCTCCGGCTATTTGTTCCCGACGACCTTTGAAAAAGAAGTGATGTCCGACTTGACCGGCGAACGCGGAGTGCTAATGGGCGCGATTGCGGGATTGATGAAAGCGCAATACGACGTGCTGCGGCAAATGGGACATTCGCCGAGCGAAGCATTCAACGAAACAGTGGAAGAAGCGACGCAAAGTCTCTATCCTCTCGTTGGCAAATACGGTATGGACTGGATGTTTGCCGCTTGTTCCGTTACCGCACAGCGCGGCGCATTGGACTGGGCGAAAAAATTCGAAACGGCGAACCGTCCATTATTTGAATTGTTGTATCGCGATGTACAGTACGGCGTGGAAACAAAACGTGTGCTCGATTCCACAAGCGCATCGGATTACCGTGCAACACTGCAGAAAGAACTGGACGAATGGAAAAATTCCGAAATGTGGAAAGCGGGAGAAGCGGTGAGAAGCCTGCGTCCGGAAAACTGGAAAAAGTAGTTGAGAAACGAAGGTGTTGAGTATTTGAGAAATAAATCTCAACTACTTTTTACTCAATGACTCAAACACTATGAATACAAAAATATTTACATACGATACAACGCTGCGAGACGGAACTCAGGGAGAAGAAGTCTCATTCTCCGCCGAAGATAAAATCAAAATCGCCAAACGGCTGGATGCGTTCGGCATTGATTATATCGAAGGGGGATGGCCGGGATCTAATCCGAAGGATATGGAATTCTTCGAGAAAGCACGCAGTGTGAAATTCGTGCATGCAAAGATTGCGGCATTCGGCAGTACCCGGCGTGCAAAAAACCGCGTGGAAGATGATGCGAACATTAAAGCGCTGCTGGATGCACAGACTCCCGTTGTGACAATTTTCGGCAAAACGTGGCTGCTGCATGTGAAAGAAGCGTTGCAGATTACCGCAGAAGAAAACCTGGAAATTATCGCCGATTCCGTTGCCTATCTGAAGAAGAACGGCAAAGAAGTGGTATACGATGCGGAACATTTCTTTGACGGATACAAGTCGGATAAAGTGTATGCCGTAAAAACGCTGCAAGCGGCGCAATCGTCAGGCGCCGATGTGATTGTCCTTTGTGATACAAACGGCGGAACCATGCCATGGGAAGTTTCGGAGATTATTGTCGAAGTGAAGCAGCATGTTACCGCTCAACTGGGTATTCACACGCACAACGATTGCGAGATGGGTGTGGCCAACGCGCTCACCGCAGTGCAACACGGCGCAGTGCATGTGCAGGGGACGATGAACGGATACGGCGAACGGTGCGGCAATGCGAATCTCTGTTCTATCATTCCAAATCTGGAATTAAAGATGGGAAAACAATCGGTCGGCAGAGCGCAACTGAAAAAACTGACTGACCTCTCTCGATATGTCAGCGAGCTGGCCAATTTGAAACACCGCAAGAACATGGCCTTCGTTGGTGAAAGCGCCTTTGCGCATAAAGGTGGAGTTCATGTCAGCGCAGTGATGAAAACTCCGAAGACGTATGAACACGTGGAACCGGAACTCGTCGGGAATGTTCGCCGAGTATTAGTCTCCGATCTTTCCGGCAGAAGCAACGTTCTTTATAAGGCGGAAGAACTGGGCTTGAAGATTGATGACAAATCGCCGGCGGCACAAAAAGTGGTGGAAGAGCTGAAGGCGATGGAACATTACGGATATTATTTTGAGGATGCGGAAGCGTCGTTCGAACTGTTGGTAAAAAAACACACCGGCGAGATCAAAAAACTGTTCGAACTGGAGCGCTTCAAAATCAGCATACACAAAGATTCCAACGACAGTGATGCGCGCAGTGAAGCAATGATTAAAGTGCGCGTGGGAGACGAAACGGAAATTACGGCTGCCGAAGGAAACGGTCCGGTGAATGCAATGGATAAAGCGCTGCGCAAAGCGCTGGAGCGGTTCTATCCTCAGTTAAAAGAAATTCAGTTAACTGATTATAAAGTTCGGGTGCTCGATTCGCAAAATGCAACGGCGGCAAAAGTGCGCGTGTTAATCGAAACAAAAAATGGAAATTCGTCCTGGAATACCGTCGGTGTCTCATCCGACGTGGTGGACGCCAGCTGGAAAGCGCTGGTCGATTCAATTACTTATCACTTATTAAAGAAAAGAACATAGAAGGTATCCAATGATCATTGTCTTGAAACCGGGCGTAAAGAAAGAAGAGTATGAACATGTGCTTGATCGTGTGAAAGAGTTTGGATTCAAACCGCACCCGATCGTTGGCGAAGAGCGGACTGTTATTGCATGTGTGGGTGATGAACGCGGGAAATCGCAGTTACAGCAGTTGGAATCATTGGAATACGTGGAGAATGTCGTTCCGATCCTGAAGCCGTTCAAATTGGCGAGCAAAGAAACCAAACCCCGTACTGTTGTAAAAGTCGGCAATGTGGAATTTGGAAATTCGCAGTTTGTTGTTATTGCCGGGCCCTGCTCTGTTGAATCGAAAGAACAGATCATTCTCAGCGCAGAGTTGGTAAAAAAAGCGGGGGCTCAGATGCTTCGCGGCGGCGCGTTTAAGCCGCGCACGTCTCCATATTCGTTTCAGGGATTGGAAGAAGAAGGATTAAAACTGCTCGCTGCAGCAAGAGAGAAAACCGGTTTACCGTTTGCAACGGAAGTAATCTCGCCGAGCGATGTAGATTTAGTGGCGAGATATTCCGATATGCTACAGATTGGCGCACGCAACATGCAGAACTTTGCCTTGCTGAAGGAAGTCGGAAAATCAAAACGTCCAATCCTGCTGAAGCGTGGCATGTCCAGCACATATAAAGAACTGCTGATGTCTGCCGAATACATTATGTCTATGGGAAATTACGACGTAGTGTTGTGCGAACGAGGCATCCGCACATTCGAAGATTACACGCGCAATACGTTTGATCTTACTGCAGTGCCGGCATTAAAAGAAATGTCGCATCTTCCGGTCATCGTCGATCCGAGCCACGGCACTGGAATCCGCAGTCTCATTCCGCCGATGGCGAAAGCGTCGGTTCCAGTTGGAGCAGATGGTATCATCATCGAAGTGCATCCGAATCCGGAAAAAGCGTTTTCGGACGGCGCACAATCGCTAACGCCGGAGCAGTTTACAGGATTAATGGACGATCTACGACGGTATCTACCGTTAGAGAAACGACATTTATAAAAATTAAACTGATTGGTGTTAGGTACTAGGTGGTAGCAGAAAAGGAAAAGAATATTATGAGCGACCGAGTATATATTTTTGATACAACATTACGCGACGGAGAACAGTCCCCCGGTGCGAGCATGAATTTTAACGAAAAAATCCGGATGGCGCGCCAACTTGAACGCTTGCAGGTGGATGTGATCGAAGCGGGATTTCCGATTGCCAGCGAAGGGGATTTTGAATCGGTGAAGGAGATTGCAAAGCAGATTCGCACCGTATCGGTGGCGGGATTATGCCGCGCAAACTTCAACGACATCGACCGAGCATGGGAAGCGTTGCAGTATGCCGAAAAGCCACGCATTCATACGTTCATTGCAACGTCGGATATTCATCTGAAATTTAAATTAAAAAAAACGCGGCAAGAAGTGTTGGAACAAGCGATCGCCGCCGTCCGCCGAGCGAAATCGTATTGCAGCGATGTAGAATTTTCCTGTGAAGATGCCTCACGTAGTGATATCGCATTTCTTTGCCAGGTGGTGGAAGCGGTGATCGCAGAAGGTGCAACAGTTATTAATATCCCGGATACCGTTGGATATTCAGTACCGGAAGAATACGGTGCAATCATTAAAACGTTATCACAGTGTGTTCCGAATATCACCAAGGCAATTTTAAGCGTGCATTGTCACGACGATCTCGGACTTGCCGTTGCAAACTCTCTTGCCGGAGTAGTGAATGGTGCGCGGCAAATAGAATGTACTGTGAACGGCATTGGTGAGCGGGCAGGAAACGCATCGCTGGAAGAAATTGCGATGGCCATCCGCACACGTGGAGAAGCGCTGCATGTTTCCACCAACATTAACACCGAAGAAATTTATAAGGCGAGCAAACTGTTGGTGTCATTAACCGGAATGCATGTGCAGCGTAACAAAGCGATCGTTGGTGAAAATGCGTTTGCTCATGAAGCGGGAATCCATCAAGACGGCATGTTGAAAAATCCGCTCACATATGAAATTATGACCCCCGCCAGTGTCGGCATTAAGCACAGCACGCTGGTGCTCGGCAAACACTCAGGACGTCACGCGCTGAAACAGCGGTATGAAGAGTTGGGGTACAATTTATCAGCGGATGAATTAGAAAAAGCATACAGAGTATTTTCCAAACTCGCGGATGAAAAAAAACAGGTATTCGATGACGACCTCGTTGCTATTCTGCAGGACGAAGTCACCTCGCTAGAAGAAACATATACAATCGATACGCTCCAGGTGACGAGCGGGCTCAATATCGTTCCGACAGCCACCGTAGGATTAAAAAAAGGAGGACAGGTTTTTCAGGACTCCTCCACCGGAGACGGACCGGTTGATGCCGCTTATCGAGCAATAGAACGCATTACAGGAATAAATACGGAGCTGCTGGATTATTCCATTAAGTCTGTTTCGTGGGGACAGGATGCGATCGGAGAAGTGTTTGTGAAGATTGCCATCGATGGATATGTATTCAACGGTCGTTCTGCAAGCACCGATGTTATCACCGGCAGCGTAAAAGCGTACGTGAACGCCATTAATCATGCCATCGCAGCGCGTTTCCGGAAACAACAATCTTCCGGAGAGAATGTCGGAGTGTAAGAGAATTACAAATTATCACATTATCAAATTACAATGTCGTCCCGAGCGGAGTCGAACGACGATAAAACAGAAAGAGTTGAAATGACCATTACTGAAAAGATTCTTGCCAAGCATTCCGGACGCGCGTCGGTGAATCCGGGCGACAACGTGTGGATTGATGTCGACGTATTGATGACGCACGATGTGTGCGGACCGGGAACATTCGGAATCTTTAAACGGGAATTCGGACCGACTGCAAAAGTGTGGGATAAAGATAAACTTGTTGTCATCCCCGATCATTATATCTTTACCAAAGATATGCACGCCAACCGAAATATCCAGATTCTGCGTGATTTTGCTAAGGAACAGGATCTTCCGCACTATTTTGATGTCGGGACACCAAGATATAAAGGTGTTTGCCACGTTGCCATGCCCGAAGAAGGATTCACCCGTCCTGGCGAAGTGTTATTTGGCACCGATTCTCACACCTGCACCGCGGGTGCATTCGGCGAGTTTGCTACCGGTATCGGAAACACGGACGCGGCATTCGTGCTTGGCACAGGAAAACTGTGGGTGAAGGTTCCCGAAACAATGAAATTTATCTTCGACGGAGAAATGCCGAAGTATCTGATGGCGAAAGATCTGATTCTTGCTGCAATCGGAAAAATCGGAGTAGACGGCGCAACATACCGTGCGATGGATTTCAGTGGGACAGCTGTTGATTCAATGACAATGGAAGACCGGATGACACTCTGCAATATGGTGATCGAAGCAGGGGGAAAGAACGGTATCTGCACTCCGGATAAAACAACAACGGATTATGTGCGCGCCCGGACGAACAAAGAGTTCGAATGTTTCTATAATGATGATGACGCGAAATATCATTCTACTCATCACTTTAATGTGAAAGAAATCGAACCAACAGTTGCCAAGCCGCATTCACCCGACAACAAAGCAGTGGTGAGCGAAGTGGCCGGCACGCGGTTGGATCGCGCATATATCGGCAGCTGTACTGGAGGGAAAATATCTGATTTCATTGCTGCAGCTGAAGTGATGTACGGCGAAACAGTAAAGATCGATACATTCATCGTCCCCGCAACAACCGAAGTGGCGAACCAGATCAAATCGATCAAGGTGAAAGATAAAACCGTCATGCAGATTTTCGAAGAGGCGGGATGCCGCATTGGCGATTCATCTTGTGCAGCCTGTCTTGGCGGACCGTCTGATACGTTTGGACGTTTGAACGGAGCGGAAGTATGTATTTCTTCTACAAATAGAAATTTCCCCGGCAGAATGGGATCGAAAAAATCGCAAGTGTATCTTGCCTCCCCATATACGGTGGCGGCGTCTGCTGTGAAAGGGGTAATTACCAATCCACGCGAATTTTTCAACTAATAGAGATTTGTTAAATTTTTACACATCAATGAGAGAAGTTCATGTTCGCAAAAGTTTTTTCCTGTATATTTGAATAGAACAGTATTCAAAAGATGATAACACAGGAACAGCATGCGTTGGTATATTCGCTCCAAAATACATAAAGCTACCGTCACTGAAGCTGATATTCACTATGTCGGAAGCATCACCATCGATGAAGACCTGATAGAACGCGTGGGTCTTCATGACGGCGAGAAAGTACTGGTCACCAGCAATTCCTCCGGCGCACGTCTGGAGACATATGTGATACGCGGAAAGCGGAACTCCGGTGTTATTTGCATGAACGGTGCCGCTGCGCACCTCATTAACGAGGGGGAGGAGATCATTATCATGGGATTTGAATTATCGGATACTCCGGTGAAACCGACCATGATGCTGGTGGACAAGGACAACAAGTTTGTTCAATATCTTTAACAACAACGAGTGATCATCACCGGACCTTCGGATGTGAGATTCACTCCGAAGGTTTTTTATTTTTACTCTACATGACTTTTTTGTCCTGTCATCTGGAACGAGCTATGACATATTAAGTAAACCGATGTGAGAGATCAGTTACGACAACGAGATTCACAAAGATAAATTCTGTAAAGAATAGAGATAAAATCAGGGAGCTATATGAAAGCGATTATCAAAGGAAAAGCATTCGTTCTGGGAAACGATATCGATACCGATCAGATTATTCCCGCAGAACATCTGGTGTATAAGCTGGATGATGTAGATGAAAAGAAAAACTATGGCCGGTATGCATTCTCCGGTGTGCCGATAGAGCAGTCCGGACTGCCACACGGTAACGTTCCGTTCGTGAAAGAAGAGACCTGGCAAAGCGAGTTTACTATCGTTATTGGAGGAAAAAACTTCGGCTGCGGTTCGTCCCGTGAACACGCTCCGTTTGCATTACAGGTGGCGGGTATCGAAGCGGTTATCGCGGAAAGCTATGCACGGATCTTCTATCGCAATTCGATTGATGGAGCATTCATTGCGCCGTTTGAGACAACGAATCATCTGTCGCAGGAAGTCCGGACTGGCGACGATCTTGAATTAAATACGACGAATGGAATTTTGAAAAATCTGACGCAGAAAAAGGAATATCAACTTAGTTCTCTCGGAGATATTGAACACATTCTCCACGGCGGCGGAATTTTTGAGTACGCGCGGAAATCAGGTATGCTGAAACAATAATTTGTATTCACCGCAGAGAACACGGAGGGGAAACTACGATGCTCAATAAAACAATAGCCATTATCGGCGCAGGCAACATGGGAACCGCACTTATTCGCGGAATCCTGAATGCAAAACTGACCAGCGCAAAAAGAATTTATGCCAGCGGTACGCGGATTGAAAAACTGGAAAGACTTTCCGCCGAATTTGGCATTAATGTCACCACGAACAATAAAGATGCCGCGAAGCACGCAGATATTATCATCCTCTGCATTAAAGCTTCGGTCATCCGTTCTGTGCTGGTTGAGATGCACAAAGTGTTGCATAAAGGCCAACTCGTCATTTCTATCGCTGCCGGTGTTACAACCGGCTCAATGGAAAAAATTATTGGAAAAAATGTTCCTGTGATCCGCTGCATGCCGAACATTGCCTCCACGGTCGGACTCGGATCAACCGCTATTGCTTTTGGTAAGCATGTTCACGCCGCACAACACGATAGTGCGATCAAAATTTTTGAGGCGGTCGGAGATGTTGTAGTGGTTGGCGAACAGCATCTGGATGCGGTGACAGGACTCAGCGGCAGCGGCCCGGCATATATTTACATGGTAATCGAAGCGCTGATCGACGGCGGAGTGAAGATGGGATTGCCGAGAGACATTTCCACAAAACTTGCCATTCAAACCGTACTCGGATCCGCAAAATTGGTGAAAGAATCAAACGTTCATCCGGCAATTTTGCGTGATCAAGTAACAACTCCCGGCGGCACAACAATTAACGCTATCCACGAACTGGAATCTCACGGATTACGGTCGATGCTGATCGATGCGGTAGCAACAGCAACAATTCGGTCAAGAGAACTCTCAGAACTCATAAATAAACATTAAAAAGAATTGACTCATCGGTTCATTGAATCATTGAACTGTTGACTTAATGAATCAAGAATAAATCGGCGAAACGGATTTTCATGAAGAAAGTGATTACAGTAATACCCGGTGACGGAATTGGTAAGGAAGTGGTTGAAGGAGCGTTGCATGTGTTGAATGCAGTAGCGAAAAAATTCGGACATACATTTGAATACAAACATGCATTGGCAGGAGGAGCAGCGTTGGATGCAACCGGAATTCCGCTGCCCGAAGAAACTCTTTCGTTAGCCCGCGCCAGTGATGCTGTGCTGCTTGGAGCAGTCGGCGGACCAAAATGGGATGTAAATCCGCAGCATTTGAAGCCGGAACGCGCACTGCTGGGACTCCGTAAAGAGTTGGGATTATATGCGAATATCCGTCCAGCAAAAATTTACTCGGCATTGGTTGACGCTTCATCGTTGAAGAAAGAGATTGTTGATGGCGTAGACATTATTGTTGTTCGGGAGTTGACCGGCGGACTCTATTTTGGTAAGCCGAGCGGATTTGAAACGAGAAACGGCGAGCAGGTTGGTTTCAACACAATGATCTATTCCGAGTCCGAAGTGAGACGCATAGCAGTTTCGGCGTTCGAGATTGCTCGGAAACGGAAGAAGAGACTCTGTTCTGTTGACAAAGCGAATGTGCTGGAGACCTCTCAACTGTGGCGGAAGATCGTCCTGGAAGTTGCACGCCAGTATCCCGACATCGAACTGTCGCATATGTATGTGGATAACTGTTCCATGCAGCTGATCAGAAATCCGAAACAGTTTGATGTTATCGTTACGGAAAATCTTTTTGGCGACATTTTAAGCGACGAAGCGGCGATGCTCACCGGATCTATCGGCATGCTCGCGTCCGCTTCGCTCGGTGGCACGGTGGCGATGTATGAACCGGTGCACGGCAGCGCTCCCGATATTGCCGGACAGAACAAAGCGAATCCAATTGCAACAATTGCATCTGTTGCAATGATGCTGAAATATTCGTTTGATCTTGGCGCAGAAGCAGATGCGATTGAACTGGCGATCGAAACTGTTTTGAGCAAAGGATACCGGACGGGAGACATTTATACTGAAGGAATGACGCTATTGGGCACGAAAGAAATGACTGAAAAGATCATTGCATTTATTTAATCAACCAAATTACGAAAGCGTAAAGTTAATACTATGCTAACAATGAAATTCGGCGGGACCTCCGTTGGTGATGTTCCGAGATTACAGGAAGTTGTCACGATCGTCAAGCAATTTATGAATGATCAGCCGGTGGTTGTGGCGTCCGCCATGGGAGGATTAACGAATGTCCTGATTGAGACGGCGAATAAAGCGGTGGACAGGAAAAGCGGCGAAGTGAACAACGCCGTTGCAGCGATCCGGGAACGGCATTTGCAGATTGCCAATGCGATGATACAGGACTATCCCCGCCGGGCGGCGCTGATTAAAGATCATCAGGATCTGATTGACGAGCTGGCGAATTTTTATCATGGCGTCAGTTTATTGCGCGAACTCTCACCGCGCTCATTGGATGCGATTGCCGCGTTTGGCGAACTTCTTTCGTGCCGACAGATCGCTGCTATTTTCGAAGAAAACGGCATCCCGTCGCAATTCATCGATGCCAGAACGATCATCCGTACGGACGATACGTTCGGTGAAGCATCGATTGATTTTGTATTCTCCAATAGAAAGATCAATGAAACAATTACACCGTTGGTGAAAAAAGGGATTGTGCCGGTGGTGACAGGATTTATTGCATCCACGGCGGATGGAATTACGACGACCGTCGGACGGAGCGGATCGGATTACACGGGATCTATCGTCGGTGCGGCGGTAAACAGTAAAGAAATTTGGATCTGGACCGATGTGGACGGCGTGATGACTGCAGATCCACGCAATGTAAAGGGGGCGAAAGTTTTGACCGAAATTTCGTACCGTGAAGCGGCGGAGATGAGCTATTTCGGTGCGAAGGTGATTCATCCGAAAACAATGGTACCGGCGATCGAAAAGAAAATTCCAATTCGAATTAAGAATACATTTAATCCAACCCATGCCGGAACATTAATCTCAGCGAAACCGAATCACAACGGTACGTCGGCGAAAACAGTTACTTCCATCGACAGTTTAGCTATTATCGCAATTGAAGGAAACGGAATGATCGGGGTCCCAGGTGTTTCCAGCCGAATCTTTACCGCCCTGGCCCGTGCACGGGTCAATGTGATGATGATTTCGCAAGCGTCGTCCGAGCATAATGTGTGCATCATCGTGCCCCGAAAGGATTGTGAAAACGGTCTTAAAACGCTTCGCGAAGAATTCAAAATTGACGTTGCCCAAAAAAATATTGATGATATTACGGCGAAAGAACCGGTTTCTATTGTAGCGGTGGTTGGCGAGGGTATGATCGGGACTAAAGGAATCGCGGGAAAGACTTTTGATGCTGTTGCGAAAGCCGATGTCAACATCATCGCAATCGCCCAAGGATCATCCGAGTTGAATATTTCGTTTGTTGTGGAACAGAGCGAAGCAAAAAAAGCGGTACAGGCGGTACACGACGCGTTTCATTTATAGAATTGACTGTTCCAAAATAAGCCATTGCGAGGAGTTCCATACATTGCAAAGGAGACAACGAAGCAATCTTCTGTTCGCATGAAATTACTTTGTCCCGTTCACCAAATAAATTACCCAGTGGGACCATGACCCGCAATGACAATAAAAGAAAAATACAATGTATAAATACCAAAACATCAGCTGCTCGTACTACGATCAACTGGAAGCATACGCAACCCAACGTACCCGTTGTGCTATCATTTATCGTGATGCCGGAGAAAAGTCCGTAGAAGGAATCATCGTGGATGTGTACGCAAGCAATGGTGCGGAATATTTAAAACTTGATAACGGTACTGTCATTCGATTAGATCATCTGATCTCCGTCAATAACGTGCCGGTCAACAATGTCTGTTAATATGAAATCAATCTTAAAAAGTATTGCCACAGGAAAAGAGTATCCGCTGGATGAAATTCGTTTCACCTCCGATAACGGCGAATTGTTGGATGTTATTCACGATCTGGAAGCGATAAAAAAACAGTTCGGCATTTCGCGGGAGTATTATTTCAACAAACGCGGAAAGATCAACGGTCAGCCGAGCGGCGGCGTGTGGCATTTTAAGGAATTGGTGATGCCATCGCTTGCAGAAAGCGAAGTGGTTTCCAAACAAGAAGGGAACACTCGGCTGTACCACAGCAAAAAAACTTCATCATGGTTAGGTCTGAATGTTGAGCGGTTCTTTTTGAAACACGAAGGAGAAAATCCTACCGGTTCATTCAAGGATCGTGGAATGACCGTAGCAATATCCATGGCGAAACATTTGAAACAAAAAGCGGTAACGTGCGCTTCAACCGGAAATACTTCTGCATCGCTTGCAGCTTATGCTTCTGAAGCGGAGTTGACAGGACTTGTGCTGATTCCTAAAGGAAATGTAGCTGTGGGAAAAATCTCGCAAGCACTCGCCTACGGTACAAAAACATTGGTGGTAAACGGAGACTTTGACGATTGTATGAGGCTTATCCGTGAAGCACAAGTGAAATTGTCTGCATATCCGCTAAACTCCATCAATCCGTTCCGTTTGGAAGGTCAGAAGACGATCATTTGGGAAATTCTGCAGCAACTAGAGTGGCAGGTACCGGACTGGATCGTCTTTCCGGGAGGAAATCTTGGTAACACGAGTGCATTCGGTAAAGCACTGCACGAAGCGCACCAGCTGGGATTGATCGACCGGATGCCGAGGTTTGCGGTAATCCAGGCTGAAGGCGCCAGTCCATTTTATAAAGCGTTCAAAAATAACTTTGCCGGACTAACACCGGAAAAAGCAGATACAATTGCCACAGCAATTAAAATTGGCGATCCGGTAAACTATACAAAAGCAGTTCGTTCTTTAAAATGGACGAACGGCATTGTAGAATCAGTGACAGACGAAGAAATTCTTGAAGCAAAAGCGAATGTGGATGCTGCCGGCATTGGTGCGGAACCGGCGTCTTGTGCAACAGTTGCCGGGGTAAAAAAACTGATCGCGAACCGAGAAATTAAACCGACCGACCGTGTCGTCGGAATTTTGACGGGGAATATTCTAAAAGATCCGCAGGTGATCGTAGACTATCACTTTAATCGAAAGACTTCATTGGCAAATCCGCCTCACGATATTGATGCAAACATCAACGAGCTGAAAAAATTTCTTTAATGACAAAATTGCAAGATTATCAAGCAGGGAACATTATCTTGAAATCATGCAATCTTAATAATCTTTTAATGACTTATGATTCAAGTAAAAGTTCCCTGTTCCACCTCTAATCTCGGCCCCGGCTTCGACACGCTCGGTCTTGCGCTGAACCGTTACCTCTATCTCTCTGTCGAAGAATCAAACGGATTAATCATCACTATTGAAGGAAATGGTAAAGGTCATATTGCTACCGATGCGAACAATCTTGTTTATGTGGCTATGATTGCGACGGCGCAAAAAGTGGGAAGAACGATCCCACCGATCCATCTGCATTGCAAGAATGAAATTCCGGCCTATGGCGGGCTTGGAGGGAGCGGAGCAGCGATCGTGGGGGGCGTATTTCTTTCCAATCAATTATTAGAAATAGGATTATCGAGGGACGAAATGTTGAATATTGCCGTCGGCATCGAAGGGCATCCGGACAACGTCTCTGCGGCAATCTTCGGCGGCATGACCATTAATTGTTTTGATGCAGAACGGCGAGTGCATTGCCGGAGCGTGCAGATCGAAAAAAAACTCTCTGTCGTGACTTGCTCTCCTCAATTCCAGGTGCAAACCAAAGAAGCGAGAAAGATTCTACCGCAGCAAGTCCTTTTAAAAGATGCAGTTACCAATATTGAAAATACCGCTTCGCTTGTTGCTGCAATGATAATCGGAGATTTCGATGTGCTCCGGTATGTCACCGCAGAACGGCTCCACGAACAATACCGCGCAACGCTTATTCCTGGATACGAAAACGTAAAAAAAGCAGCGCTTGATGCGGGTGCGCTCTCCTTTAACATCAGCGGTGCTGGACCAACGGTGTTCGCGTTTGCCATTGCGAACGAGCAGCATATTGCCGACGCAATGGTGCAAGCGTTTGAACGGAACGGTCAGAACGCGATATCCGAAGTGATGTCTGTCGAAAATTCCGGTGCGGCTCTTTTCTAAACTGCGTATATTTTTTGTAACAAATGTAGACAATAATTTTTACGTCATTCTGAGTTCCGTGGGTTTTTACGGAGCGAAAAATCTGATTGGGGTAATTTTTTCAACAGTCAGATTCTCTTCGTTCAGAATAATTTTACTTTTTCCAAAAATCTCAAATTTCTATGAGTGAATTTTCACAAACCGAATTGAATAAAATCCGCCGTCTTCCGCAGCGAGGACAATACGATAAAGAAACCGTCTATTCCATTGTCGATGAAGCACTGATTTGTCACGTCGGATTTGTCCAAGATGGTCAGCCATTCGTCATCCCGACCATCCATGTACGTATCGGCGATACGATCTATCTGCACGGAGCCGTGGCAAACCGGATGCTCAATCATATAAAAGCAGGAAACACTGTCTGCGTCACCATAACGCATATCGATGGAATTGTTTTTGCACGTTCTGTTTTTCACCATAGCATGAACTATCGATCTGCGATGCTCTTCGGCAAAGGGCGGGTGATTGAAGATGAGAAAAAAAAGTGGGACATTTTTGCCGCGTTAACGGAACATATTGCTAAAGGGCGGTGGGAAGATTCCCGCCATCCGAACGAAAAAGAAACACGAACAACAACCATCGTAGCAATCGATATTGAAACAGCATCCGCAAAGTCAAGGACGGGAGGAGCGAAAGACGAACCCGAAGATTATGCCTTACCGTATTTTGCAGGAGTGTTACCGGTGGCTTTCCATTATGAGGAGCCGGTAAGAGATGAAAATCTGCCGAGTGATGTAGCGGTGCCGGAGTATCTTGCGCAATATAAGAGATGAGCTGGAGTAATTACGGTAGATGAGTATTTGAAATATCTCAACGACTCATGTCCCTAGTTTTCTCCACGGGAAAACTCTCATCCCGCATATTCCAATCTTCAAAACTTCCATCGTATACTTTTGCGTTGTAACCGAGAATTTTCGCGGCAAAATATACCACCGTGGCCTGTTGCCCTACATGACAATACGATACTATCGTTGATCCCTTCACCACGCCAGCGCTATCAAACAGTTGTTGTAATTCTGCCGCCGATTTAATCCGATTTGTCGAATCCAGAATTGAATTGAAGACAATATTCTTCGCGCCTTTAATGTGCCCCAGCCGTGCAATACCGCCTCCGTTTCCTTCGTAAAAATTCTTTGTCCGAGCGTCGACGACTGTTACTGTTGTATCTGTAAGATGGTTCTTTACCCACTCTGCATCGGTAGTAACGGATTCATTTGGAGTGAGCGTGAGCTTTGTTCGTAGTACAACTGGAATTTCTTTCGATACTTCGCGTCCTTCACGTTTCCAGTGTTCTAATCCTCCATCCAGCAACGCCACCTGCTCGCCAAATCCAAAATAGGAAAGGGCAAGAAACATTCTTGTTGTGGTAGACACATTTTGTCCGGCAAAGACAAGCACTATTTTTGAATTTTGCGAAACGCCAAGTTCTTCAAGCGTAGCGGCAGCTTCCTGTATCGATGGCATTTCCGTGTTCAGATCCGGAGTTGCAGGCGCGAGGGAATTAAGCCACAAAAACCGCGCATTTGGAAGATGTGCATATTTAAATTCATTCCGGCTGAATCCGGTCTGCAGTATGACGAGATCTTTGTCCTTCATATGCTCGGAGAGCCATTGAGCGGAGACAACGTAAGGGATGGACCGTTCGGCAAAGAGGGAGGCAATGAACAGAAATAGTGCAAGGAATAAACGGTTGACGAATCGCATGTAAT
>JALNZH010000344.1 GCA_023229405.1 Bacteroidota bacterium | reverse complement strand
ACCGTCTTCGATAACATACCGGGCAATCGATTTTGCCTGCGCCAATCCGTCAATCAGCACCGGCGTAATTTCTTCTCCATGCTGTTCGGATAGATACTTCGCTACGGAACGTGCAGGAGCAAGATGTCCGCCGCCGGTGCGAAGATAAAGGAACAGATATTTTTGTTTTGACTCACCCATTTTAAAAAACGTATTGTCCTTTGGAGAACTAAGCGTAACTAAATCACGGATTGAAATCATTGTCATTTCAAGGTCCGTTCCAAACTCCTTCAGAGATGGGACGAGGAATCGTAACCTACAATCAGATTTCTCATTCCGCCGTTTGGAAGACATTTGGCGGGAATGAAAATGACACTGGGTGAAAAATTTATAACTAGTAACACACTTTTTTATCGCTCCAACGGCGAATTGCTCCGCGTCATCGTACCAGTTCGGAGCACTTCTAAAATTTTTTTCGTGCCGAGCTTTCGAGCTTTTAAAAAGCCAGACCAGGCCATATCGGCGATGGTGCCGTTATCGATCAAATCATATAGCCACTGATCTGTGAATTCCGGATTTTCTTGCCGCATACCGGCGTGAATTTCATAAAGCCATTGTCGATTGAACCGTTCTTGCGACCCAATGGTCGGTGTCATAATAATTGGAATGCCGAGTCCGGCATAGAATGATAACTCGCTCGGCTTCGTCCAGAGAATATCTGTTGTGCGCATCACAGTGTTGAACTGCTGAAAATAATCGTGAAGCGACTCACCGAAAATGATGGAAATATTTTCGGAACCATATTCCTTTTTCACTTCCTCAAAATATGTCCGCACTTCCGGACGGATACCGGCGACAAGGTTGATCTGCACTTCGTTCCCGTGCAGGCGGTGACGAAGACTGTGGACAATACTGGCACCGATTTCCTTTTGCGCTCCGGCTCCGCCGACGGCATACGTGATGGTCAGTTTACGATCATTTTTGAACGTGCAGTTCTTCTTCCCGAGAAAATGCTGGACGTTCTTTCCATGCATCGTCCAAAAACGATTTTGCGGATCAAGATAAAATAAGCGCTGTGCGAGATCGTGTTTTAGTATCGAGAGATCGTTCCCGACCATGTTGAGTGGTAGAGGAAACCCAGTTAAGAAAATCCGTTCTTCGGGCACGCCGTACGATTTCAGCCGCTGCGCCGCTTTTCCACATGGCGCGAAATAATTAATACGGCTGTCCCACGGTTGTTTTGCTACCCACACCCGGTTGATATCGGCATCGCAAACGATACAATAGGTCGGTTCGTACCCTTTCATGTCCGCTGCAATCGCCGGTGCATAAAAGGAGGTGATTAATGGAAGCTGCTGTGTAGAAATTTTCTCCAGCATACCAGTGCAGATACCGTTATTGATATTTTTTTCTAGCAGGTCCACCTGATACGTGCTGTGCGAGAGATTGCGGATAGGATAGAAGGAAGGGATGTGCATGAGCGCATCGAGCATGGCAAAGATTGGCTTACCAACAATAGGAATGCCGCGCGCACGGGAGAACGATTCATAGACGTTCAGCAGCCGTGTCCATTGTTTTTTTTCTTTTTCTGTGGAATTATCGTTTTTCCCAACGGTGATGAGACCTCCTTCCGCGACATTCTTTAGCGGAAACACCGCGCGCTGATGTCCGTACCCCATATCCGCAGAAACGACCCACACTTTTTGATTTTTTGCTTTTGCCATGGGGAAAGATACAAAAAAAATGTTCAGGAAGAAGAACGCCAGTGTTACAAAAATATAAAACCCGAATCGAACCGACTTCGGGTCAGGGTGGTGAGGTCGCAGCTCCGCGTTTAGAGAGAATACATGCCAAGCATCTTATGCTGAAGATGCTTGGCGGCACTGTTGTAGAATAGATCGGTTTCCGATGTTTCCAATATGTGCTTCTGTGCAAACCAAGCCGGATCGGCGCAAATATTTGCCACGAGAAATGCTTTGTATCGGAGTGAAGCGGAGGTGTGAGCAGTGGCAATACTGTCGATGACGGACAGTATAACGGGAATTTTTACAAACAGGTATATCATTTTCATTTTTGCAACAATCATCATTGTCGACTCAACGACCCCTGGATTATCAGAATGGAGTCCGACGATCATATTTTTTTGTGCGTAAGCGATGCGTGCCCCCGCCGTGGAAAATTTCTGTTGCGCCTGCAGTACTACTGCGGCAAACAGGATTGTGCCAACCAATAGTCCGAACATCGTGTTCATCTGCATCCGCATATTATTTGGTAAATATTCTATCAAAGAATTTATCTACCGGTGTCACTTCCCAATCATTGTTTCTGTTCCATCGTTCCCATCGCCGGAATTCTTTTGCGGTAACAATTCCAATAGGACCTTCATAAATACCACCGATAAGCATATTGTCATAGACGCGAACGGCAAGCACATTCTTTTTTCCCGGCTTCAGCGTAGAAGCGGGAATGTCGTATGCACGAGTCTCCCGGTATTCTTCACGAATCCGCGATACGGTGCCGTTGCTTCTGATTCTTCCGGTGCTGCCGATCTTTTCTCCATTCAGATACGCTTCATCAATATCATCAATCCGTCCGAGCATCAATACCAGATCTGTTTTTCCGGCGGAAGCAGGAAAATCGAACGTAACGCGGTACCATGCAAAGCCGTCAAACTCACGGTATCCCTGGAAATCCCACTTTGCCGGAACCAACAACTCCTGCCATTTACTGTCGTCGTAGAAAGGATCTTTCCATAACTCACTGTCACCCGTTTTAAATTTCCAGAGTTCGGGAAATGTAGTGACAAAATCCATATCGTTTTCCTGTTCAAAAATTCCGACTTTTCCCTTTACGATGCCGCCGTTCAAATGTTCGTCGAAAACCCGGACAGCGATGATGTTCAGCTGTCCGAATTTCAGGTAATGCGAAGGGATGCGGAACTGTTGTTCCTGATTGTATGCCGATTGATATACCGGCGGAAAATTTCCTCCTTCGCCGATCGGATTTCCGTTGACATACACCCGGCAAACATCATCCACAAATCCGAGTCGAAGAACAATGATCTTTGGTTGTGCGGAAGCAGGAAGAGTAAACGACTTTCGGTACCATGCGTATCCGTCGTATCCGGCAAACCCCTCATTCTCCCAATCGGAAGGAACAAATACGTCACTCCATTTTTTATCATCGAAATCCTGTTCGGCATATTTAGTATTGTCGCCGATTTCGAACTTCCAGTTGCCGCGAAGATCAATGATGAGTTTTTCATTCTTCGCATCCATTCCGAACAGCAGGGATGCGGTGAGCGCAAAAAAAATTATCGCTTTCATGGTGGTCTCTTTTTGTATTCAATATACAGCGGAATGGAGTTATGCGCGTCGCGACAACGTCAGAAGATGTAAAAAATTGTCATGAAGAATTGCAGAGGGAATTCGATTGTGGTAATGTAAGTTAGGCTTTTGCAAGGGAGCGTTTGTTTGTTAAATCCATCATGAAATTGAAACCGAAGCAATCTCCCGTTTGATTTACAAAATGAGATTACGACGTTCGTTCTTCGATTTTCTGCCAGACTTCGTCATCCAAGCGGATGTGCTGGACTGCCCGCAATGTCAATTTTATTTCTGACTGATGTTACGCAAAAAGGTAAAAATGGTTCGACGCGGTGCAGAAACAGCGGTCATCCTGGGCAAATCCTTTGCTGTTTGTTCCGAAGGAATCCCTGCGGGAAAGGATGCGTCTCCCGATAGGGATGCCTTCGGCAGAAGGATGACGTAACTATCTTAGCCTGCGC
>JALNZH010000016.1 GCA_023229405.1 Bacteroidota bacterium | reverse complement strand
CGAAAACGGGAAAAAATTGGAACTCTCAGAGTGGAAAAACGATCAGCGTCACGGTAAACGGTGTGAATGGGACTCAACAGGTCGATTGACGGTAAATGAATTCTATGCCCAGGGGAAACTAAAAAATTCATCGGTAACAATAAAGTAACGGCCAACAGCATGTATCATGAGTTCAAATATAAACTCGATTTTTATTATCAACAGGCGTTAATCTACCTGCTGACACTGATTCTATATGCTGGTGTGAAAGGGACGTTTGTCGAGGATAATTTCACTCTCGTGTTTGACGATCCGATCATGTATATCATCGCCTTTTTCGTCGGAGTGGCATTCGTCACCCTGCTGCTCAATCGTATTCGAAATAGGAAAGTGATTATCACAGACGATGAGGTCATTTTTCAGCATAGGTTTAATCAACATTCTATCGCATTTCATGAGATAGAATGGATCCATGTCGGTAAAGAACGAACAGTGCAAACGGCAGGGCGATCCCAGATTATTATGATCAAAGCGAAACACCGCCGCCGCGTTTTCAGAATACGTCTTGGCCGGTATGAACGTGAAAGAGAATTGCTACGGTTGATTGAGTTGCTTTCAGAAAAGACACCAAAACGGCAGAAACGATTTCAATTCAAAAGGTCGTAATGGAGTATTGGTATTGATACGCAGTTGAGATTTGTGAGCGGTAAATTATTCAAAATATCATGCTATTCCGAAACGAAAAAACAAAATAACAAAAAACAGGCTCGTGCATTTTTAATTTTTCTCTGCAACGTCTCATAAACTCAATTACTTATATATTCAACGACTTCTATGTTCTCTTCAATTAAAAAATTACACTTCGTCGGGATCGGCGGAATTGGAATGAGCGGTATCGCAGAAATTCTGCTCGATCAGGGATTTAAGATCAGCGGTTCGGACCGTGCGATGAGCGATGTGACCGAACGCCTTCAGTCGCTCGGTGCCACGGTTTATGAGGGACATGTAGCCTCCAATATCGCAGCCGATGTTGATACACTGGTCTATTCTTCCGCAGTAATTAATGATAATCCTGAAGTACAGGAAGCAATCCGCCGAAAGATACCGATCGTTCGACGGGCAGAAATGCTGGCGGAAGTGATGCGTCTGAAATACGGCATCGGTATCGCCGGCACCCACGGCAAAACTACTACCACTTCCATGACAAGTTTAGTGCTGATGGAAGGTGGTCTCGATCCGACGGTGATCGTTGGCGGGAAACTGAGCGGGCTCGGCGGAACGAATGCACGCTTGGGCAAAGGAGATTTTATTGTCGTAGAAGCGGATGAGTTCGACCGTTCGTTCCTTTCACTGACGCCGACCATTGCTGTGATGACAACATTGGAAACGGATCATCTAGATTGTTACCGCGATCTGGAAGATATCAAGAGCGCATTCATCCAATTTGCAAACAAGGTTCCGTTTTATGGATTTATTGTGCTGAATCTGGATGAACCAGCACTGCAAGACATCTTGCCGCATCTCAGCAAGAAAAAAATCATCACCTATGGTTTGCAGTCACCGCAGGCCGATGTGCAGGCGGTCGATATTCACCATAAGGCGAACACGACGACATTCACGATTGTTCAAGAGCACTCGGAATTAGGACAGATCACATTGCAGATTCCCGGAAAACACAATGTACAGAATGCGCTTGCTGCCGTCGCTGTCGGATTACATCTCGGCGTTCCGTTTGAAAAAGTAAAAGCAGGCATAGAGCGCTTCACCGGAGTGTATCGCCGGTGGGAAAAGAAGGGTGAAGCAAACGGCATTGTTGTGTATGACGACTATGCTCATCATCCCACTGAATGTAAAGCAACCCTGAGCGGTGTAAAGTCCGGTTGGCGGAACCGTGTGGTTTGTGTATTCCAGCCGCACTTGTTTTCGCGTACCAGGGATTTTTATGAAGAATTTGGAAAAGCATTTTTGTTTGCGGACGTGCTCGTTGTAACGGATGTGTATCCCGCCCGCGAAGAACCGATCCAGGGTGTGACGGGTGAATTGATTGTGAACGCTGCAAAACAGTACGGTCATAAAGAGGCGCATTATGTGCAGGAAAAAAAGAATGTGCCGACATATCTGAAACAAATCACCAAAAGCGGCGACATCGTCATTACGATGGGGGCAGGGGACATCTGGAAATTCGGTGAGCAGTATCTAAAAGAAATAAAATAAATTTATGGTAAACGAAGAGAGTATCGAGATCGATCAGTCGGAGGAAGAACAGCCATCGCACGGAAAACGAGTGTATGTCTACGGTACTCTGCTGATGGCATTCCTGCTTTCTATCTTCGTCGTTAAAGCGAATTGGCAACATCACGTTCCGGTTAAGCAGGTAACGGTTGAAGGGATCAGCGTCATTTCCAAAGATGAGATCGTGCGGTTGATGAACCTGCCGCCGAATGTACCGATGTATGAGGTTGATTTGACTGCAGCACAAAAAAATATTCTCTCAAACAGTTTTGTTAAAAACGTGGTGATACAGCGCGATGCTCCTTCCGCGCTCCGCGTGTTGGTAGAAGAGCGCAAGCCGGCAGCGATCCTAAATGCGAATGAATTGTATTATCTCACTTCAGACGGTACTGTGCTGCCGTACATTGCATCGGCAGAAGCATACGACATTCCGGTGATCAGCGGTATGGATTCGCTCACCGGTATTACGGCGGGACAGCGACTTCTGAATGCGGATATTCGCGAGGCGCTGGAGATTATCACGGCATCGAAATATACAAGTGAACATCTGTTTCACGCGATCTCTGAGATCCGTCTCCGTAAAGGACGCGACCTGGTGCTCTACTCGTTTGAATCTGGAATTCCGATCATTTTTGGAAAAGGTGATGCGGTCCGGAAATTGGTGAAGTTGGAAGCCTTCTGGCAGCAGTTTCTACAGAACAATGCAACATCGGATATTCAATATATTGATATCCGATTCGACGATCAGGTTGTTGTGTCACGAAAAAATTCGTAGGAAGTACCGTACGAGATCTCCAGCATAACGCAGATTGATTGGACAGGAAAAGGAAAACAATGAACGAACATATTTATGTCGGACTAGACATCGGAACAACAAAAATCTGCGCGATCGTTGCATCGGTCGGTGCAAATAATGAAATCAATATTCTCGGTATCGGAAAAAGTAAATCGGAGGGACTGACCCGCGGTGTGATTACTCATATTGAACGCACCGTAGAGTCGATAAAAATTGCGGTCAATGATGCTGAAGCGCAATCGGGAGTGAAGGTTCAGTCTGTCGTTGCCGGAATCGCCGGAGATCACATTCAGAGTTTCCAGAGCCGCGGTGTTGTCGCTATTAGCGGAGCCGAGCAGGAGATTACACAGGCGGATGTGAATCGCTTGATTGAGGATACAAAGAAGATCGCACTGCCGTCTGACAGAAAGATACTGCATGTTATTCCGCAAGAATTCATCGTGGATGGACAGGATGGCGTGCATGAACCGGTGGGAATGTCTGGTGTGCGCATGGAAGCTACGGTGCATATTATCACAGGCCTTGTGACGGCAACGCAAAATATCATCCGCTGCGTTCAGCGTGCCGGAGTGAGTGTCAGCGATATCGTGTTGGAACCGTTCGCATCCAGCGATGCCGTGCTGGATGGTGAGGAGAAAGAGGTCGGCGTAGTGCTGATCGATATCGGCGGAGGAACCACTGATCTTGCAGTATTTGCAGATAGAACGATCCGCCACACAGCGGTGATCGGTATTGCCGGCAGCAAAGTGACGGACGATGTCCGACGTGGACTGGGAATTCTGACCACGCAGGCGGAAGAGATCAAATTAAAATTCGGCCACACACATATTTCTTCCATTGCCGAAAATCATCCGTTTACCATTCCAGGCATTGGGGGACGGGAACCGATGACGATTGATACGCAGATGCTTTGCCAGATCATTCAGCCTCGGATGGAAGAAATTCTGGAAATCGCTGCACTGGAGATTAAACGGTCCGGTTATCAGAAGCATCTTTCCGCTGGTGTTGTGTTGACGGGCGGAGGCGCATTGGTAAAAGGAACGGCAGATCTGGCGCGTGAAGTGCTCGGCATGCCAGTGAAGATTGGTATTCCGCGCGGATTCCGCGGTGGGTTTGTCCGCGAAATCGAAAATCCGATGTATGCTACCGGCGTGGGTCTTGTTCTGCACGCCATTAAAAACCGGGCACGCGGTGTCGCGTCCAATGTTGCCGAGACGAAAGTAAAAGGGGACAAAAGAAACATTATCGATAGAATGAAGGGCTGGTTCGACGAACTGTAAAACAATTATTATAACCAAGAATATCAAATGTAAAAAATAATCAAAACAACCAATCACTAAACCAAAAGGAGTAACTATGCCAATTGAATTTGACAGCCCTGCAGAAAATGGCGCAAAAATTCGTATCGTCGGTGTCGGCGGCGGCGGCACAAATGCCGTTCACAGCATGATCACCCGCGGATTGAGCGGCGTAGATTTTGTTGCGATCAATACCGATGTGCAAGCGTTAGAACGAAATTCTTCTACGACCAAGATCCGCATCGGCAAAAATCTGACCCGCGGCCTAGGAGCGGGTGCAGATCCATCAGTTGGACAACGTGCAGCGGAAGAAGACAAAGAAGAAATCGCACGAGTGCTCGCAAACAGTGATATGGTATTTGTCACGGCTGGTATGGGTGGCGGAACGGGAACCGGTGCAGCACCTGTCATTGCAAATGTGGCGAAGAGTCTCGGCGCTCTCGTAGTAGGCATAGTAACGAAGCCGTTCACGCATGAAGGTAAAAAAAGAATGGCTCAGGCCGATTATGGCATCGAAGAACTGCGCAAGCATGTCGATACGCTTATTGTTATTCCGAACCAACGGTTGTTGACGATTGTTGATAAAGCGACACCGATTGCTCAGGCGTTTGAAGTGGCAAACAGTGTCCTTTATAATGCGACACGAGGAATTTCGGATATCATCACGGTACCAGGATTGGTCAATCGAGATTTCGCCGATGTTAAACGCGTAATGCGTGATATGGGTGATGCATTGATGGGGACTGGAATCGGAACCGGCGAGAACCGTGCAGCCGAAGCGGCGAATATCGCCATTTCAAGTCCGTTGCTCGAAGGAGTCGATATCAAAGGAGCACAAAAACTTCTTGTGAATATTACCGGCGGTCAAAACCTTACCATTCAAGAATACGACGAAGCGATCGCTATCGTCTCTGAAGCAGCCGGAAACGACGCCGAAGTACTTGCCGGAGTTGTTGTGGATAATAATTTAACAGAAGAAATTATGGTTACCGTCATTGCGACCGGTTTCAACAAAAAAACAGTCACACCGCAGCAACAGGATCGATTTGCTGCCGCACGCACCCGCGGAATTCAGGTCGATCACATACCGACCGGTGTACGTGATTTGCAGAAGTTCGATACACCAACCTATATGCGCCGCGGTGTAACAGTGAATCCACTTGTTGCTCAGGAAGAGACAAAAGTCCACTCTATCGAACCGAATCAGCAGGATCTTGATAAGCCGGCATTTTTACGGCGAATTATGGATTAACAAAAAATGAGTGAAAATAGTTTCTCCAGTGTTTTGTCATGATTCATTATTGCTTCTGAAATTCCTAATTGATTGTCAGATGAGCATTCAAGCATCATGTTGAAAAATATGAAGTTGCAGTGTTTAACTGAGATTATACCTCATCAAAACGCCCTATCAATTTCTTGGTAGGGCGTTTGCATTTTTAAAAAGAAAAGCCAAAAGCTTGACATTTTCATTGAAAATGCTAACATTCGCTTACAAAAATTGCAAAGAAAATCATTTATGAACATACTCTACCGATCACTGGTTCTGGTTGTTCTTTTTGTTTGTTCTTATTCCTATGGACAAGAATCGACAATTGATCAATCGTACGGATCCTCTTCTGCCACGCTTGATGCTGTGTTTCCTAAATTCAATCTTGCCATGGATTCGATTACATCACAGCTGTTTACGGCATCGCGGGAAATATCTTCCAACGTTCAGAATCTTCTTATTTATAAATTGAAGATTAAATGGCTTTTGCGCAGCGAACTGAAAGCAAGTGAACTCCAGTTTCTTAATTCGTACTTCGAAAACAGATTGAGAATCGCACTCGCTAAAGATCGGCGCTTTGTGGTGTATTCCGGACATGACTTAAGGACATTATTTGTAAAAGCGACGGATTCCACGCTGCAAGTAAAGAATACCTACTCTGAAGAACAATTGCGAACGTACGCAAAAACGCATAATATCCATGCTATTGTGTCGCCGGAGTTTTTGGTCACCGAGGATGAGATTTTTTGTTATCTAAATGTGAACGATTTGAATTCAATAAATATTTGGAATCGGGAATTTCGCGGGAAACTCTATCTCTATGCGCCTCCTTCTATTAAAGATGTTTTACGCGAAGAACATGATCTGAAGAAACTCACCGGATTACCGCAAGGTCATTTTACTTCATCGTTCATTTCCATTAAAGCGTTTAACGGTGACACTGCACTATCATCGTCGCGACAGGCATTTCTCGCAGTTGGGTATAAATTTAACGATGTTGCAACCATCTTCAGCAATATGAATTTTTTTATTGATACGAAGATTGTCTATGGTCCGAATTTTGGCGGAATAGGATGGACGCTGACACCCGGGTTTGGTTTTGAACTATACGGCGATGGAGAAATCGGCAGGAAGATCATACTATTGAACGTGGCAGGAGGGTATTACATAGAGTCGAATGTGTTCACTACGGCAATTACTGCAGGTGCTTCGGTAAAACTGAGCCGACTCCTTGGAATCTCTTTTGAATATCTCAACTTTGGCAACCCTGGTAAAGCGGGGAATATTTATCCAGCCGGCAACGGGTACATCGGCCAAATATATTTCGTCTTATGAAAAATTATTTCTCAGCTTTTATAATTTCGATGATCTTCACATGCGGATTGTTAATCGCACAGGTTGATGCTGATTCAACGCAACTGCCGGATCAGGAAGAACTTCAGGTTCCACCGCTCGAACAGGAACTGCAAAATGCGCCGCAAGAAGATCCGGTGCAAAAACAGAATGTACAATCTGACCAACAAATCGTTCAGCCCGAACAGCGCCAGCAGCAGAACCAGATTCAGACACCATCGCAGCAGCAGGGAAATCAACCGCAGCCGGTGCGTCAGCAGATCCAACAATCTCCGTTGATGGAAGAACGACCCGTTCTGTCTGCGCCGACAAATGTAAAAATGACCACACCGCTGATTAGTATTGACCTGATCATGGATCTCTATAATAAAGATATTGATTTTGATATCGAATACAGCGGTTCGACCGGTGCGGGTGTTTCAAATCTTGGTAAAAAACGGCCGAGCGAACAAGAGGTGGAAAAAATGGTGACGGAGCAGATGGATACAACCTCCGGACAGAAGAAAAACGGTAAAGATAAAAAATCTGGCAAGGAACAGAATCGTGAAGACGGTTCAAAACCCTATACCCCAGAAGATGCGAATTATAATAAGGCGATGATCAGTTTAAACAATGCTCAACAATTATTTGCATCACGTCGATATGCTGAAGCGCTTGCCGAGATCAACCGTTCCATCACGTTCGCACCGAATATTGCACTTTCCTATTCGGTGAAAGGATCTGTCCATTATATGCTCCGTCAGGTTGCAGAGGCAAAACGTAGCTGGGAGCGTGCTCTCGAACTCGATCCCACAATGGATAATGTCCGTGCGATATTATTACGAATGTATTAAAAGGAGCAAAGATCAATGAATTCAACTTTTTTAGGATATGTCCTCTTTGCACTTGCGGCGTATTTTCTGCTCATCTTCGGAGCACCGGAAAATGAAGCCTCTATCAGACAGATGCAGCATACGTTCTTTTCTCCCGTTGTCGAACGATATATCCATATACCAGGATTCCTGTTCGTAACAACAGGTGTCCTTGCGTCGATCCTAATCAGCTATACGTTTAAGGATGTTTGGAGAGCATTCCGATCGTTATCGTTCATTTTTTTCAAGAATAAAGTTGCGTTCCAGAATTATATTAATACGTTGAAAAGCATTTCTGAATATACTCAGACGCGTGATGTAGAAACGCTGGAAGAATTTGCTAATTCAATTAAATATTCCTTTTTGAAAGATGGATTGCTGATGCTGGTCAACGGTTATAAAAAGGAAGAGATGCAGGATATTCTTCAGGCCAGGCTGGAAAATGAAATGCATCGAGAAGAAGTTGATGACGATGTGTGGAGAGCGGCTGCCCGGTATTCACCGGGTTATGGGATGTTGGGGACAACAGTCGGTCTGATCCAAATGTTCTCGGCAAATATCGATGCGGCCAAAGGATTTGGCCCGATCATCGCCGCAATGTCTGTAGCGTTTACCACAACATTATACGGACTGCTGTTCTCGAACTTCGTCTTCCAGCCGATTGCCGATAAGATTGAACGACGAAATACAGAAGATGCGTTGTTAAAGGCGATGATCATCGACGGACTGGGAATGATTAAGGAGAAAAAACGTCCGACATATATTGAAGAAAAATTAAGTTCGTATGTACCGCACGCACGGTCATTAACAACAACCGCGCAGATTGCTGTGCTGGAAAATATTAAGAAATAGTATGGCCTGGAAGTTAACACATAAAAAACGTGGCGAAGAGGAACACTGGCAGGTTAGCTATATCGATCTGTTGACGGCGATGATCGCGGCATTTGTGTTGCTGCTCTCCATGTCCAAACCGGACCAGGCAAAACTGGATGTTTTTGCCGCTGCTGCAGATGTGAAAAAGAAAAATCAGGAAAACCTTTCAACGCTGGCACAACAATTGTCGGAAAGTATAAAAAGAGATACAACACTGACTAATCAGGTGACTGTGGTGCTTACCGACGACGGCATTGAATTACGTTTTCTTTCCAGTTTGTTGTTTCCGATTGGCAAAGCCAAATTGCAGCCCGATGGGTACGATGCAATCCTAAAAATGATGCCGAAATTGCAGGCATTTGTTATTGCCAGAAAAGCGTATTTATCCATTGAAGGTCACACCGACGATCAGCCGATTATCGGAGGGAAGGAATTTAAATCCAACTGGGAACTTTCGGTTGCTCGCGCCAACGAAGTAGTGCATATGCTGCAAGATTCCGGCAAGGTCGACGTTGCCCGGCTTTCTGCAGTAGGATTTGCCGATGCGCGTCCGGCGAATAAAGAACGAGATCCAGAAACGGGTACTTTCACCGATGATGCTCGTGCACAAAACAGGCGTGTTGTTATCCGAATTTATTATTATACCGAAGCACAATCCGACTAAGAACATTTCAGTGAGAGGTTTATGAAACAGCTGGTTGTACTATTTTTCCTCGTCATAGCAGGCGCTACTTCGCTGATCGCCGATCTGGAATCGCAGAAAAAGATCGTTGAAACGGAAGTCGAATCGCGCATCAGCATCGAAATCAGGAAATATTACCCCGAATTGAAGTTCTTGCTGAATGCCGATGCGTCAATCTCAGAAGAATTTCCCGCAGAAGATGAGCGTGATGCCCGCGATCTGATGCTTCCCGGAGTAAAAGGATTTGAATCTCCAAAGTCTCAGGTGAAACCAACATATGTTCTCGACAAAATCGTTGTGCGGCTGCTGGTGGATAAGAATGGAACCAAGAGTGACGGAGAATTATTACGGCTATTGGAAAATATTGCATTTTATGCCGGTAAACTCAGCAGAACCCGAGGTGATCGTGTTGAATTATTGGAGATGGCATTTCCGGAAGTAATGTCGAAGTTGCAGCAACAGATGGCGTTGCAACCGTCTCAGACACTGACGGAAGAAAAATCTTCCGAGAAAGAAACTGCAGGAAAGGATAATACTCCGTCGCAGCAGCAATCCATTATTTATGTAGATTCTTCAAAACAAACAACACAGGAGCCTATGGAATCCGCTTCGCTTTTTTCCCCGACGAACATCCTTTTTTTGGTGCTCTTCCTGTTCCTCGTTGTATTGGTCGTATTATTAATGAGAAAAAACAAGGTCGACACGATGCGATTTCAGCAGCAACTGGATGATGTGGCCCGTCGTCAGGAAATAAAGATACCGGATCAGAAGGAAGAAATGATGATGATGCTTCCGGAGAATATCCAGCGTGCGAATGAAGTGGCTGACAGTGAAAAATTAAAATCGAACATCGTTACAACCTCTGTTGGTCGTCCCGACTTGCTCACAGCGGTAATACGCGATATGATGACCGATGAACAACAAAAGGCGAAATTACAGACGGCATTATCCCAATTCGGACCGAGTCTGTTGAACATGGCGCGGGAGAATATTACGCACGACGATTATAAAGTGCTGCATCAACTTGTGGTGGAATCACCTACCAAGAATCTTTCCGAGACACTGGAAGCGTTAACCTATTTTCAGAACCAGCTACAAATAAAACAATTTACCGTCAGCAAGCAGGAGACGAAAAATCCGTTTGTCTTCCTGGAGAAGATGTCCGAACCGCAGTTGTATCTGTTGATGAAAGACGAACCTGCGGGCATTGTCGCCATTATTTTGTCTCAACTGAATGCATCGCAATCCGGTAGTTTGATGCGCAATCTTCCCTCAATGCAGCAGGGAGAAGTAGCGCTGGAATTGGCCAAACTGCAGCGTCTTACCTCCGATACATATCTTTCGGTTGCTCGTGAATTGGCAACGAAAGCGTCAAAAATTCCTGCTGTAAACAATGTACAGATGGCTGGTACAGATCTGTTACTGGATATTTTCGATAATCTGGATGAAGGTGCCGAACATCAGATCAGCGAATTTATCAAAGTGATGAATGTGGAATTGTACCGGGATTTGGCATCGCAGCGTGTGTCGTTTGCCGCTCTCGATACATTGGACGAACGTGTACTGCGTCAGATTATGCGCGATATTCCTGGTGAAGAGATGGCGCTGGCATTGAAGAACGCCCCACAGCATATCACAGACCGGTTTTTATCTGTGCTTCCGTCTAAAGCAAAAACAATTCTGCAGGAACATATTGATGGCATGGAATCTGTTTCTCCGACAGACGAACAAAAGATCCGACGCCGTATTACCCGACTGGTTCGTGAATATCTACGGATACAGAAACAGGGTGGTCCGAGCGCGGCATAATGTTAGCATCAACGGTAGTAATCCAAGAACCCAAACAATACTGTTTGGGTTCTTGATTTTTGAGGCGAAGTGTAAATCTACTGCAGTAAACCGTGCATTGTCTTTCCTTGTTGAATTCTCTATCTTAGATCAATTATGTGTTCATCGTTTAAGCACACCCTTCTATATTTTTGCATTTTCCTCGTGGTTGTTGGCGATTGCGCCGCCCAGTCAAAACGCATTGAATCCCAGTTCCGTATTGCCCGGTTGAAATATTCCGGCGGAGGCGATTGGTATAATGATCCGTCGGCGGAAGTGAATTTGTTGAAATTCGCACAACAAAATGCAGGAATTGATACCGACCCAAAATATGAGTTTGTAGAGATTTCTAATGACAATTTCACCTCATATCCTTTTATCTTTATGACAGGTCACGGAAATGTGGTGTTCACGGATTTTGAGTCGAGGCGGCTGAGAACATATCTTGAAAACGGCGGATTTCTTTATATTGACGATGACTACGGTATGGATAAGGCGATTCGACGGGAAATGAAAAAAGTCTTTCCTGAATACGATCTGGTAGAATTACCAAATTCTTATGGATTATATTCGTGCCTTTATCAGTTTCCCAACGGAATTCCGAAGACGCATGAACACGATAATAAACCACCTCAAGGATTCGGCCTTTTTCATCAGGGGCGATTAATCGTTTATTACACGTACGAAACCAATCCCAGTGACGGATGGGTTGACGCCGATGTGCATAACAACCCGCCCGAGAAACGTGAAGAAGCATTACGGTTCGGCACAAACATTATCGTTTGGAGTTTAACACAGTAGGTCGCGGATTCATCCGCGGCATTGTTCAATCGTTACCTTAATTTGACACCCCTAACACAACATATTGTTGACCAGATTACCTCGCGGATTGACGCGACCCGCCGGACGTTGTACCGGCAGGAATTGTTCACGGCAGCACTGAAGACATTTTCCGTGGTGGGACTTCTCGGAACGTTGATTGTCTTTATTGAATCAATTGCAGAGTTCGATGCTGCAACGCGGACAGTCCTTTTCTATACGCACATTTCTCTTTCCACGGTGATTGGTGGATGGCTGATATGGAAGCCGCTGCTCCGTTTTTGGGGAATCCTGAAACCACATTCGGACAGGGAAGTGGCAAGAATGATCGGAGCCAAGTTCGAGAAAATTGCGGATCGTCTGGAAAACATGCTTGATCTTTCCGATATGGTGAAGAGCGGTGATTTCAGCGGTTCGCCCGAACTCATTGAAGTTGCATTAGAACATTTTGGTAAATCTACAATCGGCATCAATTTTTCCAGCACAATTTCCTTCGCGCAATTACAAAGTCTTGCCAGAACCGTCGGCGCTGTTGGAGCTACGGTGACCGCATTGGCGGTGATTCCCGGAACGCCATTTCATGATGCGGCGAACAGAATACTGCATTACGAACATGAATTTAAAGCGCCTGTACTCTTTTATATTACTTCGCGACCGGGAAATATCGATGTTGTGAAGGGTGAAACCGTTACTGTGGAAGCAAATGTTACAGCTGGAGAAAGTTCTGATCCGTTGCCGTCTGAACTCACACTGGCGTTTTCGGAAGAAGGCATGCAGTCGACGGAGAACATCATGCTTCGGGCAGATTCGGTCGGAATTTTTCGGTTTATGTTCTCGCCGATGAAACAGTCGGTTTCTTACAGATTTTTTTCCGGGGATATTACATCAGATCGCTATACAATTACTGTAACAGACCGTCCATTTGTCCGATCTCTCTCCGTATCGTTAACTCCCCCCTCGTATACAAAATTACGGCGGGAAAATTTGGACGAAAATGTCGGCGATATTCTCATCCTCCCGGGAACTTCTGTACGATGGATGGTTACTCCAAGTAAGCCTATCTCTTCTGCTACCATCGTCTTTAGCGACGGTACCGCATTGACGATGAACAAACATGAGAACGTGTTCACTGCAGAACTCTCACCGTTACGGCCGTCATCATATCGCGTTGAACTGGAGGATGAAAAAGGGAATAAGAATCAAAATATTATTGAATATTCGATCAGCATGCTGACAGATGAATATCCGTCAATCGCAATACTTTCGCCGGGAAAAAACATTGATGTAACGGAAGCCATGGTACTACCGATGGAATTTACTGTTTCGGATGATTTTGGTATAACGCAGTTGTATCTGAAATTCCGCTTGGCGCAGTCAAAATACGCCTCCAGCGAAGTGGAGATGGGGACAATTCTTCCGTTCGATACGCTAACAATCAAAGAGGGTGTGTTGGAATATCTGTGGGACCTGTCCCTTCTTGGTCTTGTACCGGAAGATGTTGTTGAATACCATGTTGAAGTGTTGGACAATGATGCGGTCAGCGGACCGAAATCGGCGCGGTCACAGACATTTCTGATCAGACTTCCTTCCCTGGAAGAAGTATTTTCCGATGCAGAGAAGACGCATGACGATGCGGCAAAAACGCTGGAAGAGTCGTTAAAAGAAGCGCAGGAATTGAAAAAAGATCTGAAAGAATTGTCCGACGATATGAAGCGGAATCAACAGATGGATTGGCAGAAACAGAAAAAAGCGGAGGAGGTGCTGAAGCGGTACGAGGAGATCCAAAAGAAGGTGGACGATGTGAGTAAATCTATCGATGAGATGACGCAGAACCTACAACGGAATAATACGCTCTCCAAAGAGACACTGGAGAAATACATGGAATTGCAAAAGACACTCAGCGAATTGAACTCGCCGGAATTTCAGAAAGCGATGAAACGAATGCAGGAAGCGATGCAAAATGTCTCTCCTGAGCAGATGCGAGAAGCCATGCAGCAGGCGCAATTCAACGAGGAGCAATTCCGCCAGAGTATCGAGCGGACGATGAATCTGCTGAAACGCATCCAGATTGAACAGAAAGTGGATGAAATGCTGAAGCGGGTCGAACAGATGAAACAGGCGCAGGAGGAAGTAAAAAAACAGACTGAAAAGTTGTCACAAAATGATTCTCAAAAAGCGACGGAGCTTGCGCAGAAACAAGATGAGCTTAATAAACAACTCTCCGATATTCAAAAGGAATTACAAGAGCTGCAGAAGAAAATGCAAGAATTTCCGAAAGAAATGCCTCTAGACAAGTTAGAAGACGCGCAGCAGGCTGCACTCGATCGTGAAATGCAGAATGCTATGAAACAGAGTTCGCAGCAGCTTCGCGCATTGCAAACGGAACGCGCTATGACATCGCAACAGCAGGCAAGCAGCGGCATTAACGAGATGCAGGAGCAGCTCTCGGAATTGCAGGAACAGCTGTTGAATAATCAAATGCAGCAGACAATGAACGCATTGCGGAAAGCAATGCAGGACTTGTTACAAATCTCCCAGAAGCAGGAACAATTGAAGAACAAATCCAAAACGTTGGATCCGAACTCACAACAATTTCGCGAGATCGCTCAGCAGCAACAGAATCTTCAGAACGATCTGAACAACGTAGCGAATTCGCTCGCCGAATTGTCGCAGGAATCTTTCGCAGTTACTCCGGAGATGGGAAAACAGATCGGCCGTGCGATGGGGCAAATGCAGCAGGCCATGAACGGCATTGAACAGCGGAATGGACAATCTGCCAGCTCCCAACAGAGTGAAGCTATGGCATCTTTAAATAAAGCCGCCACTCAAATGCAGGGCGCCATGCAACAGATGCAGCAACAGGGAGGCCAAGGAGGCGGATCGTTGATGCAGCAATTGCGCGGAATGGCGATGCAACAACAACAGATTAATGCCCAGACCCAGCAAATGGGGGAACAGGAAGGGACATCCCAGCAACAGATGCGCGAAATGGGTCGATTGGCGCGGCAGCAAGATGCTGTGAGAAAATCTTTGGAACAATTACAACGTGAAGCGGAAGGGACTCCGGAAAAAAGCAGAATCATGGGAGATCTTGATAAGATTACTGAAGAAATGAAAGAGGTGGTTCAGCAACTAGAACAGCACCAGGCCGATCCATCAACATTAGAGAAACAAGACAGGATTCTATCACGGTTACTGCAGGCGCAACGTTCCATGCGTGAACGGGATTATGAGCAAAAACGAAAAGGAACAAGTGCTGCAACTCCGCCAACGAAACGCCCTGCGGAACTTGCTGGCCAATTAAATGCTACACAACTTCAAAAAGATCTTCAACGTGCGCAGGAGTCGGGATACAGCAAGGAGTATCTCGAATTGATCCGAAAATACTACGAAGCATTAGAATACAAACAAGAGTGATATGCATGACCAATCAGCTGAATGTACTGGTAGTGGAAGATAATGTGATCAACCAAAAGGTTGTGGTGAAAATGCTTGAACGTCTGCAAATTCATCCGTCCGTTGCTGTGAACGGAAAAGAAGCAGTCCGTATCATTTCCAGTCAGCCATACGATATAGTTTTTATGGATATACAGATGCCTGAAATGGATGGATTGGAAGCGACGAGAGTAATCCGTGCGATGGAATCGACGGGTTCGCATCCCATTATCATTGCACTTACTGCCAATGCCATGATTGGGGATCGAGAACGATGTTTAGATGCGGGCATGGATGACTATCTGGCAAAACCAGTCAAACAATCGGATATTGAATCAATAATTCTAAAATGGTTCCCTGCATCGACTGAACCGCACGGGGAAGTGTTGTTACCTGTAACGGAATCAATACCATCAAAGATCGATCCAAAAAGGATCGAACAGATTCAAGAAATTGGTGACAGCGGATTGTTAAAGGAACTGTTGATGCTATATCTCGAAGATCTGGATCAGTTCTCCGACGGTGTAACATCGGCTGTCTCCGACGAAAATTTCAAACTAATCTATGAATATTCTCATAAATTAAAAGGTTCTTCGGCCAATCTCGGTATTGAATCGATCCGTGAGGCGTGTATTTCCATGGAAACATTGGCCCGACAGAATAAGAAAGATGATATTGCACGTCACATCATTGTTATGCAGCAATTGATGAGTGAAATCCGGATGTATATCACTCAAACCTATCTGTAACTGTTGTTCATTTTCTTCTAGCCAAAAGTTCCGTATATTCATCAACATTTTTTCACTTGAAGGGATTTCAATGAAAGGCATTGTTCTTGCAGGCGGATCCGGAACTCGTTTGTATCCGATTACGAAGGTATACAGCAAACAACTAACAATTATTTATGACAAGCCGCTGATTTATTATCCTATCTCAATCCTGATGCTTGGAGGGATTAAGGACATCCTGATCGTTTCAAACAAAGAAACTATTCCGATGTATCAAACATTATTCGGAGACGGTTCCCATCTCGGAATCTCGATCAGTTATGTTCTGCAATCCGCTCCGAACGGTATCGCCGAATCATTCATTCTCGGCGAACACTTTATTGCGAACGATAGTGTTTCGCTGATTCTCGGGGACAATATCTTTTATGGACAGTTGGATTTCTTTTATCATGCGCTGCAACGGAAAGATGGAGCTACGATTTTCGGATACCGTGTGAACGATCCCGAACGGTACGGCGTCGTGGAATTCGATAAAACCGGTAAAGCAATTTCCATTGAAGAAAAACCAAAACAGCCGAAATCGAGTTTTGCTGTTCCCGGATTGTATGTGTATGACAACCGTGTTGTGGAAATTTCTAAGAACATCAAACCGTCTCCGCGGGGTGAATTGGAAATCACAGATGTAAATACGACGTACTTGAACGAAGGGAAATTACGCGTGGAAAAAATCGGCCGTGGCGTGGCGTGGCTAGATACCGGCACTCCGGAAGCATTGCTGCAAGCGTCGAACTTCTTCGGCGTGATCGAGGACCGGCAGGGTTTAAAAGTAGCGTGTCTGGAAGAGATCGCATACCTAATGAAATTTATCACGCGCGAACAATTCGAACAAGCGATTAACGGTATTCCTCGTTCAGCGTACCGTTCTTACCTGGAAAGAATTTTGCACGAAGAGTAATTATGAATTTTCAAAACAGTCCGTTAACCGGCGTTGTTGTAATCTTTCCAAAAGTGATTCGCGATGACCGCGGATATTTTTACGAGGCATTCAGCAAACAGCGATATGCTGCTGTATGCGGAGATGTTGATTTTGTGCAGGATAATGTTTCCGAATCCCAAAAAAATACTGTCCGCGGATTGCATTATCAAATAGGGGAATTCGCACAGGGGAAATTGTGTAAAGTCCTTTCCGGCAAAGTGATCGACGTTGCTGTCGATATTCGTTTCGGATCACCCACATTCGGAAAATATTTTGCTGTTGAGTTGTCCGACGAGAACAGCGCACAGCTATGGATTCCTCCGGGATTCGCCCACGGATTTTCTGTGCTGTCGGAGACAGCAGTATTCCATTATAAATGCACAAATTACTACTCCAAAGAACACGAACGCGCCATTCGGTTCAACGATCCGCAGTTGAATATTCAATGGAATGTCCGGGATCCGCTGGTTTCTCCAAAAGACCTCATTGCTCCCCTCCTCTCAGACATCAAGAGAGATTTCATACTCGGATAATTGCTTTATTCCGGTAAAATTCACAGTTTACGGTCACGAGACGCCGGAGAAATCCTGTCAGAATGTGCTTACAGCCGTGATGTATGCATGTGAACATCGTTGGATGCAGAGAGATATCACTGTTCATCCGCGCCTCACGATTTCCTTCCTCCTCCGGATGTTGCCAAGCAGTATCACAAATCACGATGTGTGATTGCACTAACAGTATCATTGCGATAATTCTCTTACTTTTTTCCGTCTATATATGAACATGATAGTATGAAAGGACAAACGATATGGATCGTTTGGTACGCATTCTTTTTTTCATATCAGCATTCGTTCCCGGCCTGATTCAGGCACAGCCGGACTCTGTCTCCGGGTCGATCACAGCGGATACGGTGTGGACGCTTACAGGCAGTCCGGTGACGGTGTTGCAAACAGTTACAATTCCGAGTGGCGTTACGTTGACAATTGAATCCGGTGTCAGTGTAAAATTTGATACCAATACCGCCTTAATTGTTGCGGGTAAGATTATTGCGGATGGTGTCTCCTTTACATCGAGCAAACCGGAATTTGTCGGTACCGACGTACGAAGTAAAACTGTATTGCCGGCAGCGCCGTTGGTTCTCTATGCGGCTCCGGGAGATTGGTACGGCATTGAATTTAAAAATAGCGCAAATGTCGGATCGGTCTTTCGTAATTCTTCCGTCAAGTTCGGCGGGGCCGGACCGAACGCGGCAAATATTTTCTACGCCATCGGAGCCCCTGGCATTGAACTGCGCGATTGTTTTATTGCTTACAGCGCCCTCCACGGCGTCAATACTCAAACGGTTTCCCCGTTACTTCACCACTCCATCATCACCTCCAACCAGGGGTATGGTGTTTTTTGCGATCTCTTCTCGAATTTTACGCTGGATTCATGTGAGATTTCCTACAATACCATCGGTGGCGTCAGAATTCCGACCAACTCCGCACCGTCCATTTTCCATTCCACCATTAATGATAACGGGATAGGGATTTTTATCGATAACAGTGCGGTGCCGGTTATTCAGGGAAATATTATTCAGTACAATAATATTGGTATACAGTTTACTGGAGTTGGTGCAGGGCAGCCGAATATTTCCCAGAACCAAATCAAGTTCAATTCAGCATGGGGTTTTTTAAATACCAGCTCTAGCACAACTGTGTTAGCCGAAAATAACTACTGGGGAGCACAAAGCGGTCCGAATAATTCCATCACGAATCCCACAGGACTTGGCAATGCCGTTAGCAGTCGTGTAGACTTCTTTCCCTGGCAGACACTACAGGCAAACAAAGTGGTCAAAGATATTTCTGGAACAATATCAGGAACATTATATCCCGATACGGTATATCGCGCAATCGCAAATATTACTGTTTCGTCATTGCTGGCCATCCTTCCTGGCACTACTATCAAACTGAATAACAATGTCTATTTTTATGTTAGTGGAACATTGCAGGCGGTGGGAACGGATGATTCTTTGATTGTCTTTACCTTCGATGAAGATATAACCTACGGCGGTTCAGTACCGTCTCCAGTTGCGGGAAATTGGGGAAGACTTGAATTCAATAGCGCATCATCAAACGGCTCTGTGTTGAGAAACGCTTTAGTCATGTACGGCGGTGTCGGCAATGTCGGTAATATTTATCTAAACGCTTCTTCGCCATCGCTTTCAAAGATCTATACAACAAACGGTTCGAGTTATGGATTACACGCAGTGAATTCTTCGGCAGTATTGGATAGTATAACTGCGACCGGGAATGCAAATAACGGTATATCGGTAGGGAGCGGAGTGGTGCGTATTTGGAACAGCACCATGCATGGTAACGGGTCACGCGGTCTGATCGCTTCAGGTTCAGCCAGAGTCTCTGTGCATTTTTCTCAAATAACCAACAACTCGTTAGATGGAATTATTGTCGATGGGCCGAGCAATGCAACACTGGATACGCTGGAATATTCATTAATTGCCAACAACGGCAGCAACGGTGTGTATAACCATCTGGCATCTGGTATGCAATATATTCGGTTCAACCGTGTGGAAGGAAACAGCGGTAGCGGAATGTGGATGGATAACGTGAATACAAAAATCCTGTTTGAAGGTGATACGCTGCTGAACAACGGTGTGGATGGAATTGTCTCTTCGAAAGCAGAATTTCTGAATAATGTGTTCATCGGAAATAATTACCCAATCGGACTTACCGGGACAATGGGGAGTACATATTCCGGGAATGTCTTTACCAATAATCTGTTCAATGCAATTTCTATCCGTCTTTATAATCTGGAACTGTCTGACACACTGAAGGGAACATTTCCGACGGGGATAACAACTAAATCGTATGTGTTTGTTCAAAACACCAGTGGCGACGGAATTGCAGTCGGCGCTACGCTAGTGATTGAACCGGGTGTTATTGTGAAGTTTGGCGATGGCATGTACTGGAATATCGACGGTACACTAATTGCCAATGGCACAGCTTCCGATCCGATACTTTTTACATCATATCGTGATTCTTCGTACGGCGGCAAGACGATTGCCGCCAATGACTTTGCAAAACCTGCGCCGAATGATTGGCGATACCTGCAAATGTTCAGCACGTCGAATAATTCTCAGTTAAATCACTGCGTCTTTCGGTACGGCGGACGGGATGGGATTGGCATGGTGTATACAAATTCAGTGACATTTGCCAATCAATTAAAAAACCTTACGTTTGTCCGTTCAAGTAGTTATGGTCTGAGAATGTACAGAACTGTTGCGACACTCGATACCGCAAGAGTGGATAGCAATGCATCTCATGGAGTATATATCCTCGGTTCAAATCCTGGCTCTGATATTATTGTGAGAAACAGTGTTATACGATATAACGGCAATTCCGGTTTATATGCAGATGCAGGTTCGGCATTCCGTGAAGTGTCGAATTGCTGGATTCAATATAATGCTCATCATGGTATCGTTGTTTCGGATGGACAAATTCTGCAGACCTATGTCAATAATCTTGTCCAGTATAATGTGATTGATGGTTTCCATTTATACAATCCAAATCTTTCAGTGTACGATGTGCAGTTGATTGGGAATACTATTTCGGATAACGGCAGTATTGGTGCTCTCACAACTGCTTCACGCTATATCAGTAATATTATCGAACGGAATAATTATCCTCTGGGTGTGTGGGGAAAACTTGGAAACATTTATGTGAACAACAGCAATGTGGATGGAAATAGTATTTCGCAAAACACTTTCAATAAGGCGATTGCCATTGTTGGCTCGTACCTGTGGGATACTATCCGGACAGCGTTTCCTGCCGCGATGTCTTCTAAGACATACCACGTTATTGGAGATATTGCAGTCAATACCGGCGATACACTGGTGATTGAACCAGATGTGAAAATCAAATTTGTGTATCTAAACAGCGGCACGTATTCAATCGATCTCGATCTTTACGGGACATTGATTGCCGAAGGCACAATCGGACAACCTATCATCTTTACATCATGGCGTGATTCTACTGCGGGAGAAAAAACATCAGCGGTTGGCGACACCACCACACCGGTGCGGGGAGACTGGAATTCGATCTTATTCCGCAGCGGATCTGGAAATTCCCGTGTTCGTCACTGTGAATTCCGGTACGGAGGAGATAACGGATATCAAATGGTGTATTTTGAATCAAACCTCTCTTCCTTGCAATTTGCTCAGAACTCCATCCAATTCTCCGATGCGAACGGCATAGCGGTGAATAACACCGCATTGATCTTCGACTCATTGTATATTGCCGATAACGATAATACCGGACTCTGGCTGCAAAACAACACGGCAGTTCATGCGGTAATTAAAAATTCCGTTATCCTTCGCAATGGCTCACACGGCATTTATAAAGAGGGAAATGCAAAACTTTCTCTAGTGGATAATTGTCAGATTGCAATGAACAATGGTGAAGGCATTTACGCAACGAATAATCAGGTTGCGTTGACCGTTTCTAATTCTCGAATCCATCAAAATACCGGTCATGGAATCTATAATTATACATATAACAACTTGATTGATACACTGAACCTTTACGTAAACAACGTAATCTTTAATAACGGCGGTACCGGCATCATGTCCTCCCGTGCGTATATTGTCTCCGATTCAATTTACGGCAACAAATATGGCATCGGAGTAACAGGTCAATTAAGTCTTGCGGGAACAGGAACTGATCTGGGAAATTATTATGACGGAAATGTTATTCAGAACAATCAACGCAATAGTGTTATAGCGGTAGAATATTTTGTGAAGGGAAATTTGGGATACCGGTTTCCACAAGGATTGAATCCTGCCGTATATGCGGTGAGAGGTGATTTAGAACTTTCTTCCGGAGATACACTGTCGATTGCACCAGGAACAATTCTGAAATTTGCAAAAGATTGGGGGTTGTCCAGATTTTATGTTTATGGAACGCTCCTTTCCAAAGGAGTGGAGAACAACAAAATTGTTTTTACTTCGTGGAACGACGACACGTTCGGTGGTGATAATAATCAGGATACGACACAACCGAAACCGGGAGATTGGAGCCGGATGTATATTGCCGGCACTGCATCGAACGCAACGGTGGTAAAAAATACCATCTTCCGGTACGGAGGGCTCAACGGATACTCCATGGTGGAAGTGAACAGTTCGAACGCATCCATTGATTCATCGTATATTTCATTTGCGGGAAACACCGGACTGCAGCTGACACATTCGAATTCCATGGTGCTGGCAAATGAAATTCACCACAATCCAACCGGTATTTATATTAACGGCACATCGAATCCTGTTATTAACTATAATAATATTTATCAAAACACCTACGGCATTGAGGCATATTTAACTAATACCATCGTTAATGCGGAAAACAATTACTGGGGTGCCGCCAGTGGTCCTAAAAAAACAACCGGACCGCAAGATTCATTGAAAAATATTTCAGGAACAGGAAATCAAATATATGTCTCCGGCACCGGCGATGTGGATTGGAAACCGTATCTCACCGCCCGGCAGGGTATTTTGTTCGGCGACGTAAGCGGTAACGGTCAAATTAGTGCATTTGATGCGTCGTTGGTTTTGCAGCACGATGTAAATCTTATTACACTGAATTCCGTACAAAAAATTGCCGGGAACGTAAACAGCGATTCGCTTGTGGATGCGTTCGATGCATCCTATATTCTACGGTATGTGGTCGGTTTAATTTCCGGATTTCCTGGGTTGGGAAAAATGTCTGTGGAAACCGATGCTTTCTCTGCATTCACATTTAGTATTGAGAAGGCGTCCGAACCGGGTCAGTTTGATCTTGTGATCAGTGTAAATAAGCCGGTGAATGTATTTAGCGCGTCAATTGGACTGCAATTCGATACGCTTCTGCTGAAACCAGTGACAATGTCGCGCGGTGCAGCGTCGGATAGTATGTCGTTGGTGCATCATTTCCCATCCGGACGCGCTAATATCGCACTGGCGGGAATATATCCATTGAATACTGCAGGTGATATCGCCCGCTTCCGGTTTGTCCTGTTGGATGAAGGAAAAGCAAAGGAGTCTATTCTCTTTACAGTAAGAAAATTTTTTCTGAATAATATGGATGTGACTGCAGAGGCAGGAAACATTATTCTGAATGTGAACGACATTGTTCAGCTCCCGACTGTTTTTGCATTGGAACAGAATTATCCCAATCCATTTAATCCAACGACAACCGTTAACTATCAATTGCCCGAAGCCGGGAACGTGAACATAACGATCTATAACGTTCTTGGGCAACGTGTTCGCACAATGATGAACGGAGTTCAATCTCCCGGTTATTATTCACTGCAATGGAACGGAACAGATGATTCCGGCAAGCCGTTATCCAGCGGCATGTATCTGTACCGCATGGAAGCCGTTACCGGTGCAAAACAAAAATTTGTAAACATCAAAAAAATGCTTTTGATAAAATAGTTTCATCGTGAAATACCTGAGGTGCCACTGAAGAATTTTTCTACCATATTCATACTATGGGTATGTAGTTTCACTGTATTGTCAGCACAGACAACTACGCTGCACTTTTCATTTTCCGATGGTATCGGAAAGCGAGGGGAAACCTATGCGTATCCATTGAAACTGTCTGACACGCTTACAGTTGCCGATTCTCTCTATTCGGGGCAATTGACAGTCACTCATAATAATACGGTGTTCGACATCGTCGGCATTCAAAAAACAGGAACGATGTTGAGCAGTGTTGCCGATGTTCAGTTTAATCCTGCAACCGGAATTCTTGCCTTTTCCAACACACAGCCGATTACCGGAACCGGTATTTTTATCGACTTTCTCATCACCATCAAACCTACGGCATCCGGCACTTCCGTAACGTCGCTGCAGAATATGTTGATTAATGAAGGAAATCTTTCCAGTACCATCAGTAATGGTTCTATGCGACCGATGGATATTTTTATCACTCCAAAAAATCCACCACAGGACAGAATTGTTGGTGATACGATCCAGTTTACCGTGAGCGGAGATGTCCATCCTCCGGTAACGTGGTCCGTAGGGGATACACATGTTGTTTCTATCGATGGTTCTGGACGCGTCATCGGCAAGAACATCGGTCAAACAACCGTTATGGTAACGGATACTCTTGGATTATCAGACCATTCGTCACTGTTCCCGATTCATCCTGCAACGCTGCGGTCATTAACAATTTCGGTACCGGAAACGACGGTGATGCAGAACCTCACGTTTCTTCTCCCTGTGAAGGTTTCCACCGTAACCGGGCTCGGCATTACCTCGGCTCAGTTTAGATTGTCGTATCATCCTTTATTGTTGATTCCTCTCGGTGTTGTGAATGCCGGAACAATGACGAGTACATGGACTGAACCGACGGTCTTTTATGGAAGCAATTACATTGATGTGGCACTGGCAGGTACGGAGGCGTTGAACGACAGCGGCACACTAGTGTATGTCCAATTTAAAGTAAAACGGTATGCGAATTTTAATGCGCCATTGTCGCTCAGCAATGTCCTCTTTAATGAAAACCTGAATGCAACGATCAGCAACGGCTATTTCTATTATAAGTCCGGACCGGTGATCTCCATTTCCGGCACGCCAACAGATATGATTGTCGGGGAGACTGCCCCGCTCTTTGCATCGGGAGGAACGATGCCATACCGTTGGAAAATGCTGTCGGATGTGTCGATTGCGTCTATTGATTCAATCAGCGGATTGCTGACCGCCAAACAAAAAGGGTATGCGGTATACGCAGCAGTCGATGCTAACGGATTTGACGGTATTGATAGCATCTTGATCGCCGATGTTCGCTTCCGATTTCTCGATACAACTTTTATCTATACTGATACAATTGACTATCCGATTACAGTCAGTTCACTCACTGGTCAATCGGTCGTCTCTACGCAATTCGTTCTCCATTTCGATACATCAAAGATCCGCTTCGTGTCGGCGCTCCAAGGAGGGACACTGACAAACGGTATGGCAATGGAGATAAACGATTCTGCCGGATTACGATTTGCGCTTTCGAGTGTTACACCGTTGAGCGGTGCCGGAACGTTTATTGTGCTGCGGTTTGCGTCAAAAGGATTGTTATCGGTCGGCCATGTTCAACCGATGTTTTTTTCGCAAATGATGTTAAACGAAAATGGCGCAACGTTAAGAACGTACACGCAAAAGCCAGGAAGTATTTCCATCACCAACGTTCCCAATTACCCGCCTGTTTTTACCGCAAAGCTTCGTGATACGACAATCAACGAGAACCAAATACTACAAGTGCAGTTGAGCGCATCCGATGCGAACGGCGATTCTCTTCTCTTCGGAATATTTAACGGTTTAAGCGGAATGACAATGACAGGAAAGGGTTTCTTTTCGTGGCAGCCGAATTTTGCACAATCC